>QMZD01000033.1 GCA_003662985.1 Archaeoglobales archaeon
ACTTTCTCGGCTCTCGCCCTTGTATAACTTACAAGCAAAGCACCACTCATGGCTAAAGCTACATACAGCCAATTTACCCCATATATTCCCAAAGCAATAAAGATTGCAACATCAACATACCTGTCAAAAACAGAGTCAAGAAACCCGCCAAATTCGGAAACCAATACCTGACTTCTCGCAAGGGCTCCATCGAGCATATCAAAAAACCCGCTAACGAGGATGAAAACTCCACCAAGCATAAGTTGCCCGAGAGCGATCAGGTAGGCTGAAAAAAAGCCGGTTAGTAAGCCAAGAAAAGTGAGGTGGTTGGGTTTTACTCCTGTTTTAACGATAAACCTCGTTAAGGGACTTAAAATATCAGATATTACTGATTTCAGTGGACTCAGCATGCTTAAGGGAAAGAACTGGGATATTAAATTTTTTCTATCGTTAATAGATGCTCAATTAAACCAAATTACCTCCAGATTTTACCTCGGTAGTGTCCCGTGATCGGGCAACCCAGACAGAGTTCGTTTTTCCAGTAATCGCAAACTCCACAATTAGCGTTGCACGGAGCCTTATCGGAACGCTCAATGTGCACTTTCATTGGAACTACTGTATCCTTTTCAGCTCTGACAACTATCCCAACGTCGATATCGTAAACATTCGGATCGGGTCTTATGTGCTGGTCCACTATCGCTTCAAGGGTTGAAAGATCCTCGCCTATGAACATCATCGTCAGATTCTTGTTGCCCGCGATAACAAACCCGTTCAGGAAAAATGGACAACCTATAAAGGTGTTTATCAGCTCTCTTGGCTGTCTGCACTTCACATCAACTTTAAGAACGTAGAGACCAGCGTTCTTTAAATTAACCCCATAAGTGTGGTTTATTATTCCAAGGTCTCTCATCTTTTTAATTCTAGCCCCCACGGATGGCTGAGAAAGTCCAACAACTTTGGCTATCTCATTCTGTGATATCTCAGGATTCTCCTCGAGTATCTCTAAAATCATCTTATCCTTTTCATCAAGTTCAAAAACCCCAACCATTTTCTAAAACCCCCAATAGTAATTCGTACCTTAACTTATAAAAAATTAGCGATTCTTTATTACAATAAAGGATAGGATTGAAGCAATAAATTAACTGAATATTTTAATATTAATTATACTTTTTTATTTTTACTTTGTATACTCCAGTTTTAGAGATCCTCGACGAGAAGGCCTCGCCATACTCCTGAAGCAATCCTTGCGGACAAGTTGAAAATATGGCCCTGCCCAGCATGACCATCGAAGCAAAATATCCCTTCTTTTCGATGTTCGATATGATTTCACCGATCTCCTCATCAAGCAACCCAGTTTTAATTGCAAATTCCTTTGAGAGCTTAAAAAGTTGAGTTAGGGTTGGCTCCTTAGAAAATTTATCGGTAGCCTCCTTTCCGTGCCTTCTTATCTTTTCTATAACCTCATCATCTCTCAGGACTTCCTTCGTTGAAATTGGCCCTAAAACAAGAAAACTAAGTTCTTGACTGAAATTGAATCTCTCCACCTCCGCTATACTCGGGGCTCCAGCTTCCTTCCTTAGAACTACACCCCCATGGACCTGACAGACAACATCACCCAATCCAGTGGAGCTCAAGACCTCACATTCGTGAACGAGATCGGCAAGTTCAAAATAACCCTTCCCCAGCTTCTCATTCTCATTTACCTCAAAAGCGGAAGCAAGACATGAAGCACCGCTAAACCCAAATCCACATCCTATCGGGATCTCTGCTTCAATTTCAAGTCCTTTATTGAAAGAAAGTCTTTCAAGCAAAAGATCCATTGTATTAAATCTGAAATCCTTAGCATTAACCTTTACTTTATTAGAATCGGGGTTTATCTTGGCCCTCACACCTTTTTCAAGGGTTATCCCAACACCGAGGGAGCCCGTTTTCAAGAGATCTTTTGAGTAGTAGGGTGAAAAAAATGCCGTGATGCTCGCCGGGGCGAAGAAGGTCATAGGACATCTTCGATGTAAGTTTCGATTATTTTCTCTGCCACCTCCGATTTCATACCCTCAAACCATTCCTTTCTTTTTTTCGTGATTACAAGAACTCTCGTGTCTTCAGTTCCCATCCCTTTTTCGAGCACATCGTTCGCGACGACCATCGAAAGCCTGTCATCGATCATCTTCTCGTAGGCTATGTTGTAGAGCTTCTCCTCTCCAACTCCAGTTTCGGCCTTGAATCCTATTACCTCTCCATCGTAAATCTCCCTCACCTTATGAAGGATTTTTGGAGCCGCTTTAAGGCGAAGAACAAGCTCTTCCTGGGTTTTTATCTTGCTTTCGGCCATCTCGATTGTGAAATCAGCCGCTGCAGCAGCAGAGACAAAGAGATCGCACCGCTTAACCTCTTTGAGAGCATGGTTGAGCATCTCTTCGACACTTCTAACCTCAATCTCCCTAAAATCCGGGAGTCTAAGCCTTCTGGGTTTGGAGGTTATAACAACAACTTCAGCGCCTCTCCTCCATAGTTCGACGGCAATCTCATGCCCCATCAATCCCGAGCTTCGATTGCTTATGAACCTTATCGGATCGATATCCTCAAACGTAGGGCCAGAAGTTACGACAACTCTCTTTCCTTCAAACTCCTTCCCGTAAAGCTTTCTCTCGACGTGGAGGCAGATCGTTTCGTTGTCTGCAAACTTAGCCTTAGCCTCCGAATACACAGGTTCTACGATTTCGATTCCCATTTCTCTAAGTCTTTCCACGTTCGCCTTTACGGCTTTGTTTTTGATCATCCCCTCATGCATCGCCGGGACTAAGATGACTGCTTTTCCTGAACCAAGAGCTGTTGTAGCCATGGTTGTGACGGGAGTATCGTCTATGCCTTGGGCTATCTTTGAAATGGTGTTTGCGGTTGAAGGGGCAATAAGCAAGAGATCCGCATCTCCATCAAGGCCAAGCAACTCAACATGCTCTATCTTCCCCGTTATCTCGGTTATCACTGGGTTATCCGTTGCAAATTCCAAGGCATATGGATGGATGATTTTCTGTGCAGCCTTACTCATAACAGCTACAACTTCCGCTCCTCTTCTTACAAGCTCCCTTGCGAGCTTAACGGTTTCAACCGCTGCTATACTTCCTGTCACTCCAAGGACGATCTTCTTTCCGTCAAGTTTCCTGCTTTTTGTTCCTCTCAATCTTTGAAGATGCATACTTCTTCACCGCTTCCTCAAAGTTTTTAATATTACCAGTCTCAATTGCCCTTCTGTAAACGGGTCTCTTTAAAACATCTTCTATAACTCCAATAAATTTGGAGAGAAGCTCTAGTTTTTCCTCATCCTTCTCCAGAAACTCCCCTTCTTCGGCAATCTCAACTTCTTCTCTCTCTATGATGAACTTTCTACCTTCTTCGACCTTTGTTTTGTTCACTATCCTCTCTACAGCATTTTCCCAAGCCTCTCTCCATGGAGGATTGTAAGCTAGCTCCTTTGAGAACACGCTCTTTCTCTCCACGTTAATCAGATCGTAAGGACAGGAGTTCTCACATGCACCGCAGTAAACGCAGAAATCCTCATTGAAGTCCACTCTGGATTTGTCTTTCGAGACGTACCAGACGTTGTTGTACTTGCAAACCTTTATGCATGCAGCACAGCCTATTGGATCACACCGGTACATTCTGGCCTCAAATAAAGAAAGTTTCCCTTCAAAGGGCTTTATCGTCTTAGCTGCATCGTATGGGCAAACGATTTCGCAGTAGGCACAGTGGGAGCATAGGTCTTGGTCGATACTTATTTCGGCAATCTTTTCCGGGAGTTCGTAATCGATGAGCTTCCCACCTTCAATTTTTATCGCATCCTCCGGGCAAACGATTTCGCAGAGCTTACAGTAATCGCATTCTTTCTCATCTATGAGGATTTCCTTTTCGTAAGGCAGGATATCGTAGGGTTGAGGCTCCTTTTCTATCATCTTGAAGACGCTGCAGAACTCAGCACAGATCCCGCAAAAGTTGCACTTTTCATAGTCTATTTTGATCTCTCCCTTTATCTCGGGCGGATTCTTAACCTCAATGTCCTGCCTGGTAATTCTCACATCCCTCTTGATGGCATTTGTCGGGCAAACTTTGTAGCAAAGCGTACACTCGACGCATTTATCTTCATACTTATAGGTGTGGGAGACGAGAGAGATTGGCAAAGATGCCTTATCAACTCTTGCACCGTTTATATAGAAATCGAAGCAATCAAAGGGGCAGAATGCATAGCATATGCCACAATAAGCACATTTTATATGGTCGATTATAACGGGAGGAATGTCTAGGCCTAGAGCTATGTCGTGTATCGGCCCGAGCTCGATGGCAGCAACAGGACAGGCATAAACGCAGATTCCACAACCGTTACACTTCTTGTAGTCATAGATTAGCTCCCTATCTTCCTCTTTTGTATGCTGCTTGAACCTGAAAAGCTCCCCTTCGATCTCAACATCCCTTTCTACTTCCATCTGTACACCTTTTAACCCATTTCTAACCTATCTATCTCATTTCTCTTTTATTTTCAATGCAATATCGTTCTCTACCGGTCCGAGCTCCTTTATTTCATTGATGAAGTTTGTTATATCGCTCACTATTTCTGAGGCTTCTCCAGCAGAATGCCAGGAAGTCGTTACCCTTCTAGGGTTTATTCCTACAGCCTCAAGGGCTTTCTTGATTGCCTCAACTCTCTCTTCCGCTTTGTAGTTTCCGTGCTTAAAGTGACACTCTCCAATCCTGCAGCCCGAGATTATCACACCATCAACCCCCCTCTTCAAAGCCAAGAGAATCCACTCAGGATCAACCCTGCCAGAGCATAAAGTTCTGATTACTCGTGTATTTGGATCGTACTGAAGCTTCATCGTTCCCGCAAGATCTATTGCTCCATAGCTACAATACCAGCATGCGAACATGAGGATTAAAGGAAATACCTTCTCCTCCTCTGTAAGTGCCTCGATCTGGGCTTTTATTTGTCCATCACTGAAGTATCCCATATCTATCGCATCCGTTGGACAGGCAGAAACGCACACCCCGCACATAACACAAGCGTTGGGATCTATCTCTGCCTTTTTCTCTCTCAAAAACGCGGCATTAAACTTGCAAACCCTAGTGCATATTCCGCATCCGATGCACTTTTCCCTATCAACAAAGGCGTAATATGGATCGAGCTCGGTAATTCCTTTAACCATTAGCTGAACAGCCTTGCTAGCTGCCAAGCCAGCAGTGGCTATCGAATCTTGAATATCCTTTGGTCCACTGCTCGTGCCCGCAAGAAAAATCCCTCTTACATCCGTTTCTGCTGGTCTTAGTTTCGGATGAGCGGGCTCGTAGAATCCATCTTCTCCTGTAGAAATCCCGAGTTTGGTAGCGATTTCGGGATTTGGCTCCGAGCCTATTGAAAGTACAACGAGATCGAACTCATCTTCGGCGAATTCTCCAGTTAAGGTGTTCTCATAACTGAGAATGAGGTTTGAGTTCTCGCCTTCCCAGATCTCTGCAACCCTTGAGCGAACGAATTTCACACCGATTTCCTGAACTCTACGATAGAATTCCTCGTACATTCTCCCAAATGCTCTGATATCTATGTAAAAGATATAAACGTCCGAATCAGGATATCTCTCCTTTATCGTATAGGCGTTTTTGAGCGACGCCATGCAACAAACCCTGCTGCAGTACTTATTCGTGTTCTCATCTCTGCTCCCCACGCATTGGATGAACGCCACCTTCTTTGGAATTTTCGAATCGGAAGGTCTAAGAAGCAATCCATGTGTGGGGCCTGAAGCGGAGAGCAGCCTTTCAAGTTCTAGGGTTGTTATAACGTTGGGATAAACTCCATAACCGTACTCCGGTTTCTTTCTTGCATCAAATGCTTTAAAGCCAGTAGCTACGATAATCGTTCCAACTTTTATCTCCATCTCCTCAATTTTCTGGTCGAAGTTGATGGCTTCAGGCTCGCAAGCCTTCTCGCAGAGGCGACATCCTATGCAGTGTTCCCAGTCGATGGATGCGTAGAGAGGGGTTGATTGCGGGATCGGGATGTAAATTGCCTTTCTCATACCAATGCCATAGTCAAACTCGTTTGGAACTTCAACGGGACAAACAGAAGAGCAATCATCGATGCATCCCTTACATTTTGATGTGTCGACGTATCTGGGGTACTTTACGATAGTAACTCTAAAATCACCGACATGCCCATTAACTTCCTTTATCTCGGAATTCGTGATAACCTCGATGTTTGGATGGTTCCATACCTCGCTCATCTTCGGCGCTAGGATACAGATCGAGCAGTCGTTTGTCGGAAAAACCTCGTTAAGCGTTGCCATGTGGCCGCCAATCGTCGGCCTCTTCTCAACGAGATAGACCTTTATCCCTGAATCAGCGATGGTTAGAGCCGCCTCTATTCCAGCAATTCCTCCACCTATGACCAACGCTGACTTCTCAACAGGTCTTCCAATTCTTTCGAGAGGTTTAAGTTCCCTTGCACTCCCAACCGCCATTCTGATGAGGTCTTTCGCCTTCTTCGTCGCAAGTTTGGGAGTGTTCGAGTGAACCCAGGAGCACTGCTCTCTTATATTTGCCATCACAACCATGTAGGGGTTTATTCCAGCTCTCGCGACAACCCTCCTGAAGGTTGCCTCATGGAGCTTGGGGCTGCATGCGGCTATTACAATTCTGTCAAGGTTGTATTCCTTTATTGCCTCGATGATCTCCTCTTGGGCTGAGTCGGAACATGAGTAGCTTATGTCCTTTGAATAAACAACCCCATCAAGAGTTTTGGCATAGTTTACGAGATCCTCTACATCTAAGACTCTGGCAATGTTCAACCCACAATGGCATATAATTACTCCAATCCGCATCCCATCAACCTCTTAATGATGTGGATGTTTAGCGTGTTTAGTTTATAACTCCACATTTTTCTCTTTTTAACATTTTACATTTTTCGATTTATTCTCCTTTTAATTATTGTGTAGCATCGGAAAGCAACAAATTAAAATAATTTAGGTTTAAGATTCTCTGTGGAACTCATAGCAATTTCCGTCTACGGACTGGACAAACCAGGGATAATAAAGAGGATATCCGAAGTGCTGGCTAAAAATAACGTGAACATCGTGGACATTGAGCAGACAGTATTGCAAGGGATGTTTGCGATGTTTGTCATAGGGGATGTGAGCAAAAGCAAAACCTCGTTCAATGAACTATCAACCCTTCTCAAAAAGGCAGGAAGGGAGATTGATGTCACTGTGGATGTTTCGCCTTTTTTTAGACCCGAAACAAGGAGGAAGAAGCTCTATGCTGTTACGGTTTTAGGAGAGGACAGGGTTGGGATAGTCTACAGAATATCTAAGCTCCTCTTTGAGATGGGAATAAATGTAGAGAAAACTTCTCTAACAGCAAGAGATAAGCTCATTTCAATTGATTTCTTGCTTGATCTGAGGGAATCTGATCCCGAGTTTGTAAGGAACAGGCTCAGGGAACAAATTGAGAAAATGGGTTTGGACGTCGTCATGAGGCCCTACAGGGAATTCGAGAGGGCAAAGAGGCTAATAGTTTTTGACATGGATTCGACGATAGTTGACGCTGAGATAATCGATGAGATCGCAAAGGTTGCTGGGGTTCAGGAGGAAGTAAAGAAGCTCACGGAGAAGGCAATGGAAGGTAAAATAAATTTCAAAGATGCTTTGAAAGAAAGAGTTAAGCTCCTTAAAGGACTTCCTGTAGAGGTTTTGGAGAAGATCTACAGCGAGATTAAGCTCACGGAAGGTGCAAAAGAGCTTATTAAAAGTTTGAAAGAGTCTGGTTATATCGTTGCGGTCGTGAGTGGGGGTTTTTCCTACTTCACAGACAGGCTTAAGGAGGAGCTTGAGCTAGATTACGCCTTTGGTAACGAGCTTGAGATTGAAGACGGAGTACTTACGGGAAAGCTGAAGGGAAGAATAATCGATGCGGTCGAGAAAGCCCGTATAATAGAGGAAATCGCGGTGAAAGAGGGAATAAGCAGGGAGGATATCGTGGCGGTGGGTGATGGAGCGAACGACAAAATCATGGTTGAGAACGCTGGCCTGGGCATAGCCTTCAACGCCAAAAAAGCTTTGAAAGAGGTGGCTGATGGGACAATCTCGAAAGAGAATCTAATCGGAATTGCCAGTATCCTGAAGCTTAAAAACGAGTTCAGGAAAAGAATATAGGTCACTTGATTTTTGTTCGTTGGATCAGAGTATTTTTGGTTCAGAATATTTTTTGGTTCTGACTTTGAGTTCTGATAATTTTGACTGATGATGTATATTTCGGTTAGATATTTTAATTTGATTTTGAATTATAGGTAAACCTAAAATACTCGGGGAAATCGTAATTGAAGAAATAGGGAAAAAGTAAAAAAGGTTCAAGAGAAGGTTAAGAATCTTGAGTTTACACGCCTGACACACGAAAATGGGGTGAAACAATGTTGGTAATCGGTATAGATGCAGCTACGTGGGATATAATAAAACCTAACCTACATAGATTGAGAACATTTGCAGAACTTATAGAAGAAGGGGAGCACAAGACAATAACGCTCAAGCAAAAGCCTTGGTCTCCCTCAGTCTGGTGCTCGATGTTCTGTGGTTTGCCACCAGAGAAGCATGGGCATTATGACTATGTTAAAGATGGTGAGGTATTAAGTAGAGAAGATATAAATGTTAAATTCATTTGGGATTTGCTCGACGAGAGGGGAATAAGCGTAAAAGCTTTGAACATACCTTTTGTTGTACCCCCCTATAATTTTAATGTTGAATTTGAACCTGTAGCAAATGGTTTGCCAATAGAAGAGCATGAACTTCTTGAAGAAATTGAAAAACTTACCGAGAAAAGCTTAGAGATTCTTCAAAATAATAAGCCAGAGGTTTTTATAGTGGTTTACACAGCTTTGGATAGGCTCTCTCATTTGCATTGGGGTGAGCCGATTTTAGTGGATTACTACGAAAAAATCGACAAGGCAATAGGTAAACTAATAAAATTTGACCAGGAGCTTGTGATAATCTCGGACCACGGCTTTTGCGATTATGATAAAGCCCCAATAAGAACCTTGCCAAAGAAAACCCCTAGGGGTGAGATTAAAGGCGACCACCATCCTGATGCTATACTGATAACAAAGAACATCGGCTATGATATTAATCAGCCAGAAGATGTTTTCTGGATGCTCTATAAAAAATACCTTTCCGAGAATTCCGATAGTTCTAAGTAGGTGTCATGGAACTCTCGGAAATTAATCGCTGGAGGTGATTGAATGGATGAAAAACTCATGAGCTTAAGCTTGGAGGAAAAAATTCAGAAGTCAAAAGAAGTAATAGAGGAGGGCTTAAAAAAATATGAAAAGACAGCAGTAGCCTTCACAGGAGGTAAGGATAGCACTTTGCTGTTATGGCTTGTAAGGGAGGTATGCAGGGAGAAAGGCATACCGATGCCCATGGCGATGTTCATAAACGAAGGCGATGTCTTTGAGGAAGTTTGGGAGTTCGTTCAGAGAATAGCCAAAGAATGGAATTTGGATTTGAGAGTTGCTCAGAACGAAGACGTGTTGAAACAAGTAAGCAAACTCGGAGATATGGTAAAGGTGAGTAAACTTAACGAAATCAACAGAGCAGAGCTTAAGAAAATAGGCTTCAACGGAGAAGAATTTCCCTTTGAGCCAGAATCCTTTGTTGGAAACCATCTCATGAAAACCGTAGCACTAAAAATGTTTCTAAAAGAAAACAAAATAGAAGCTTTGTTCACCGGCATAAGATGGGATGAACAGGAAGCAAGAAGAGACGAGATTTACTTCTCCCCAAGAGGCGATCCCGAGCATGTTAGAGTTCACCCTCTTCTACACTTCACAGAAAAGGAAGTCTGGCAGACCATAAGAAAATACAGCATACCGGTAAACAAGCTTTACGAAAAAGGATATAGAAGCTTGGGAGCAAAATCAAGCACCCTAAAGGTTGATGACAAGCCAGCTTGGGAGCAGGATTTAGAAAAAATACCCGAAAGAGCGGGAAGAAGACAGGACAAGGAGGGAATAATGAGAAGGTTAAGAGAATTGGGATACATGTAATCTGTATCTTTTCTGTATCTTTTTGCACTGAAAATACAATACAAGAAGTGGAAAAATAGAGGTTGAGATAGGAGACTAGGTCTATGAGATAAAAAAGAATAGAGACATCGAATTTTTTGGATTACTGATCATTGATTAAAAAGATTTCTGAATTCCTGGTAGATTTAATTAAATAACCAAAAGATATTTTTAAGTTGCATTCTCCTTCATCTTATGGAGGAACTGCTAAATAGAGAATTTTTCGATTGCGTAAAGCGAGTTGCCGAGAAAACAGAGGGTTATGTGGGAA
>QMZD01000034.1 GCA_003662985.1 Archaeoglobales archaeon
AAACCGCTTGCCTCAGCATTCGTAATTAACTCCCTAAGCGTTATCCCGGCTCCACATACAGCACATAAATTCTCGACATCGATCTCCATTTTCTTCATCTTTTCAGTTGAGAGAATTATCCCCTCAGCAGTAGGAACAGCTCCACCGCTCAATCCAGTACCTCCACCCCTTATAAAAACGGGAATTCGCTCTCTGCTTGCGATTTTCATTATTTTAGAAACTTCGTTGGTGTTTCTAGGCTTTGTAATAAGAACGTTTTCCGTGGGTTTTAATCCGAGGGACGGAGGAGTTTCGTCGTAGAGGTAAGATTTAAGCTCTTTAGCGCTGTAAACTTCTATTCCACTCTCTGAAAGAATTTTTGAAATTTTTCCAAGTTTATTTTCAATTTCTCCAACTTCGGTCATTTTATCAACTTCTATTTTAACTTCTATCTGCCCACTCCTATGCTACCCTACTGTTTCTCCTTCCGAGTAACTCTAATGTCGAAGATTTTGGTGTGGGGATAATTCCCACTCTCATCCTTTTCCATAGCCTTAACCATGTCCCAGATCGTTAGCAAAGCTGTGCTTACACCAACCAGAGCCTCCATTTCAACACCCGTTTTGCCCGTGGACTTAACCGTGCAAACTACCTTTACTTCATCCTCAAAGGTCTCAAAATCGACTTCTACAAGGGATAGGGGGATTGGATGACACATTGGAATAAGCTCAGCTGTTTTTTTGACAGCAAGTGTTGCTGCAACTATCGCTGTTGCAAAAACGTTACCTTTGGCAATTCTGTTTTCAGCTATGGCCTTTATTGTTTCCTCTCTAAGCTTTATTTTTCCCTCAGCAATTGCAAGCCTAAAAACATCTTGCTTATCTGAAATGTCAACCATTTTCACCTTTCCAGAATCGTCAAGATGGGTGAATCCCATAGTTGAAAGTGGATTGAAAATTAAAAAATGTTTGGGAAATCGTAAATTTGTTTAGTATAAAAGTTCATAGACTCCCAACAGATCCTAACATCCTAGTTTAAACCAGCCCTTAGAAACTCCGAGGTGCATGCATTGTTTCACTTTGTTTCACTTTCAATTTCTTTCCACTTGCTCTTTCTATCGCCTTTGCCACTTCCCCATTCTACACTCTTGTGTTCGCAGCATTTTAACGATCGCATCCACCCAAGCCTTACGAAACCCATGATAGAATTTCACTCTAACTTACCAAACACCTTTGTATTCCTTAAACTCCGTGTAAACTAAACCTCATCACCATGAAAAAACTTTGCGGTTTTCAAAAGGGATATATATATGTGAGTTTAAAAAATTACCATGGAATTTATTAAAAAATCAAAGAATAAAATAAAAATCATTTTAATCCTCATCAGCTTAATCTTCCTGCTTGTCCCTGCAAACGCAACGGTGGTGAGCGTTTATGCTAATTTCGAACATCTCAAGATCCCATTCACCCAGTGGTATCATGGAGGGAATGCGATAATTGTTGAAGAGAATGGAAACAAGGTTTTAAAGGTTTCGGGAGGGAGTTTAGGTAGGGTTCTTGGTGTTGACGTGCAATATGCTTCGTACATCAAGCTAAAATTGAATTTAAAAGTTGTTAACACTACAGACGGATACCTTAAAGCAGTTGTTTTCGGATATCCTATGAGCTCAGAAGAATACAAAGAGGATAGAGAGGTATGCGGGATATACATAAACAAATCTGCGATTCTTAGCTTTAACGGGACTACAAAAGAGCTCACAACCATTGAGAAGGGCTGGAGCAGTCTTATCCTTAACCTCGATCTTAACGCCGGAATTGCGTCCCTTGAGTATGGGGGTAAGAAATACATCTTTGAGATTCCACAAACAAAAGGAAAGTACTTTATTTTCAGACTTGATCCAGGAACGGAGGCTTTACTCGATGAGATCGAACTTAAGGCCGGAGAGGATTATAACGAGCTATTCGACCAATACACGTTCTCCAAAACCACTCCTACCCCTACATCAACAACTCAGCCTTTTAAAACACCCACACCTCTACCTTCCCCTACTCCTTTACCAACTCCAAACTTCGATAAACTTAAGATAATCCTAGATAAGAATTATGAGGTGCTTTATAAGACTAAATACAATGATCATGACTTCTATATTGTAAAATATTACAATTACCTGCCTCCCGGCACCGGAATAGAGGTTGTAACAGAAAAGGGGTTCAAAATTGGAATCGAAGAGAAAGAGTTGGTAAAAAACATTCTAAACACAGTAAACGCATCGGATGTTGAGAAGGAGCTTCTCTACAGAGCCTGGGAGGATAGACAAAACGGGATAGTTACTGTGTACGTATCCGTCATAGCTTTCCTTCTATTCTTGATTGGTTTGCTTGCCGTTGTGATATGGAAAACCTGAAATTTACATTTTTACGATTTTACTACCACTAATTTTCTAACTAAAATTCATGAACCCTTATAGAATCTAAGCCTATGTATCTTCCCATTTGGTCCATAGACAGGAACATTTCCCGGCATAGGATTTAGATTTACCTTCTTCTGAAATTCCGTTTGAGCCTGCCAAGCGGAGGAATTTATCGCCAGCACACCCTTGTAATATTTAGCACCATAGGTATGCACATGCCCTGTATGAATTACATCCGGAACTTCATCTATCACTAGTAAATCCTCTTTTTCAGGAGCGAGAGGAGATCTCCCACCATAAATTGGAACCAAATGTCTCCTTTTAAGGATTTCCTCAATCGCTCCAATCGGATTCGAATAATCCAGTCTGGGGATTTTCATAATTATGTCATCGAAGCTCCTTCCATGGTATATTAAAACCTTTATCCCGTTCACATCCACCCATGCGGGATTTCCAACATGGATGACATTTTTGGGAAAAAGGGAGGCGAATTCCTTTGGCAGAGATGGCTGCGGTTCAGCCTGTCTTACAGCATCATGATTACCAGGAGAGAGGATTATCTTGATTCTTTTAGGAATGTTCTCCAGATGTTCTGCTGCCTCCTCGTACTGACCATAAATATCAATTATTCTGAGCTCCTTATCCTGCTCAGGATAGATTCCAACCCCATCCACAATATCCCCGGCTACAAGAATGCATTTTACTTTCTCCGCCAGTTCCCTCATATATTCGTTGCCAACTTCACAGTTCAGCCATCGTACAAACACATTCCATGAGTTCTCAAGGAACGCATTGCTTCCAAAATGTATATCTGAAGTGAACACGATGGCAAAGTCCTTGTTTGGCCTCTTTCCATTCTGAGGGATGTCCGGGAAAACAATACGATTAGCAATCATATTTCTACCCTTTAAAATCCCGGAGACCGCAATGACCTCCTCTCCAAGAAGTTCAGAAGCTATCTCTCTGAGCTTTCCGGTGGCAATAACATTTATCCTACCCGTTTTGTCCTCGAGTTCGATGAGGTAGTTCCCACTCGATGTCTCTCTTACCTCGCACACAATTCCGATGATCTCGGCTTCATTCGGTTTAATTCTGCTTAAGCTTCCTATCGGGATAGGTTTAACCCTTCTTTTGAGTATTCTGGACAATTTTTCAAATCTAGAATTGAAATGAAGAACGAAATCCTCTATTCCCCCTTCACAGGATGAATTTCCTGTGATGTCCTTCTCAACCTTTACTTCAATCCTTTCGGAAGTTTCTGAGGTTACATAGGTTCCAGAGCTTAGAGGTTTACTTTCTTGAGTTTTGTTCCTCATTAAATTGATTACATTGAGTATACAATCGGGTGTTATGACCGCTCCATTATGGGTTCTGCAAACACGATCAATGAGAATATTGAGATCGAGATCCTTATCCTTAAGCCCTTCTAAAACCTTTACAGCATCTGGATGGATGTTAAACCCCCTCTCAGCAAATCTAGAAATTATATACCTCGAGTTCAAATTTACTTCCGTTTTCAACTCTGAATTCATTTCCACGTTCATCCTTTCCACTTTAACCTCTCCCTTTCAGTGCTAGATGATTTTAAACTAAAATACAGTTTTTGCCTACCCTGAAAGTGTCAATCTTTCGATATCTTTAATTACCCCTTCTGATTCCCTGAATTACATGGATAGAACCTCGCTAATCAATCTGGGTAAGGATGTGCTTTCAACGCTCATCATCGTCGGGCTTATCGTGGGAGTAGGAATACTCCTAACCGGAACTTGGCCTTTCATGGTTGCTGTAGAATCAGGGAGTATGGAGCCCAACATGCATCGAGGAGATGTTATTTTTCTGGTCAGTCCAGACAGGGCTGGCATTATCACCTATGTTGAAGGTGCCCAGAAAGGATATAAAAGTTTTGGAAACTTTGGAGACGTTATAGTCTATAAACCAAATGGTGATGGAAGTCGAACTCCTATAATACATAGGGCTTTAGCCTATGTGCACAAGGGGGAGAATATTCCTGTGAGAGTGGGCAGTTCGGTTTATTTGACCAAAAATATAGCTTCGAAAGATGGATATATAACCCAAGGAGACCACAATCCGATTCCAGACCAACCCTACGTTTCCGAACCAGTTCAAAAAGAATGGATAATCGGTGTTGCCAAATTTAGAATCCCATATGTAGGATACTTCAGGCTTATTTTCAGCTAGATGTAAAAATGGTAACCAAAGATGGTAACATGATCGAGTATTTAGTATCCCTTATCCTTGGCTTGATTTTCGGCATTTTGATTGAGAGATCCAAGAAAGAGAATAGAAGGGAAAGGGAACTCGTCTCAAAAGGAATGACCCTCAGCCTCTTCTTTCTAATTTTCTTTCTCGGACTCGATATTGGAAGAAAACTCAATCTTCAGGAAATGGCCCAGATTGGTCAAATCTCAATTTTGTTTGCTCTGATGACGATGGTCTTCAGCTATGCGTTTTCAAAAATCCTAATAAGGGTGGCGAGGTAAATGTTCGTTGCGATCATTCTGCTGATTCTTTTAGCGGGAATTTTTTTAGGTTTCCAAACAAAAGACTTCACATTCAGCTTTTCAGGAGAAATAATCCATTGGATCCTGATTCTTTTCGTCTTACTTATTGGGATAGATCTTGGACTCATGGAATCGAAGATGGAGAGAATCAGACAGTCGTGGAAATTTGGCAGCGTAATTGCTATAGGAACGGTTTTTGGTTCGATGTTTGCGGGGTTATTGATCCATTTTTCAATGAACATTCCCCTAATCCTTGCAATTAGCGTTGCAGCTGGTATGGGGTGGTACTCCCTAACGGGTCCTTTCCTCGCTAAGACATTCGGAGCCTTCGCGGGAGCTCTCGGATTTACCTCAAACTTTCTGAGAGAAGTGTTCACGTTTATTTTATACCCAAAGTTACGGGATAAAACTGCCGGTATCTCAATTGGTGGTGCAACGACGATGGATACGACCCTTCCCCTTATAGCAAGATTATCCGGCTCTGAAAATGCTTTAATAGCTTTTATTCATGGATTTTTTATATCCATACTAATTCCCGTCCTCCTAACCCTTCTATCGGCTTCTGCCTAACATATAAAAATATTCTATCTAATAAAAATATAAAATACTCAATATACGATAAACCTATGAAGAATCCTAAACATTAAACCATGTTTTTCCTAATCCATCTTGTTATGTCCCCTTTCGGAACTGCTCCAACAATTTTATCTACAGGTTTACCATTTCTGAAGAAAATGAGAGACGGAATAGCCGTAATTGCGAATCTGTTGGCTATACCTGGCTCCTCTGAAGTATTCAGTTTCCCAAAAACAACGTCTCCAGCGTACTCTTTTGCGAGGGTTTCAACAATCGGAGCTATCAGCCTACATGGAGCACACCACTCTGCCCAAAAATCTACAACAACATACCTGTATTTCTTCAAAACTTCTTCAAAATTTGAGGATGTGAGGATAATGGGATGATCTGGATATTCAATCTTAGGTTTATTTTCATTCAACATCTTTTCCATCATCTCTCTCATCTTTTTTTGCCTAATCCTCTCAAGTTCGTCCATGCTAAGAAATCTAGCATTCTGATTTTTGAAGGTTTCGGATTTTGTATGGAGAGTGAAAACCCCATGGTAGGAAGTAAAAAGACTAACACCGGTCAACCGGGGGGTAGAGATAAAAACCGGTTTAGAAAATCAATACGCATAGAAATATAAAATTTCTAATTTCGGGAAAAAACGTTTCAGCCAACAGCTCTAACATGGCACAATGTTTGTGAGATTTGTTACAGCCGTATCTCGCTTAAGTTTTTGTGTTGCTGTTTATGTTTTTTAGGTTAACGGATGGAAATAAAAATAAAAACGCTATTAACTACAATTAGATTAGCCGAGGATTTTCTCCACACTTTTCATACCATTTTTCAGTAATTCCTCTGCCCTAACAGGAGATTTTGCCTCTGCGAAAACCCTAACTATCGGCTCGGTTCCAGAAGGCCTTATTAAAATCCAGCCATCTTCATAGTCAACTCTCGCTCCGTCGGTAAAGTTCGCCTCCGGGAACTCCTCTTTAAGTCCGGTAAGAAGTTTTTGCTTATCTTTACAGGGCAATTTCTCCTTTAAGGTATAGTACTTGGGAATGTCCTTCACAAGTTCTGAAATTGGTTTCTTCTCACTGGCCATCAGCTCAAGAACCTTTGCCGCGCTCATAGCTCCATCCCTCGTTAGCTGGAACTCGGGAAAGATTAACCCTCCATTCCCTTCTCCCCCAAAAACCGCATTTGTTTCCTTCATAACCTTAACAACAACCGGAGAGCCAACGGCAGTGTATACGATTTCTCCCCCAGCCTCTTTTACTGCATTCTCTACACACTTCGAGCTGGAAACCGGTGTAACAACCTTCCCTCCGCCATTCATTTTTACATAATATTTGGCCATCAAGGCGAGCATAACGTCCTCTGAAATGAAATTCCCTTTCTCATCGACGAATGTAGCTCTGTCAGCATCGCCATCGTGAGCTACGCCGAGATCAGCTGACACCTGCTTCACAACCTCCTTCAAAAAGCCAACGTTCTTCTCCTCAGGCTCGGGATTTCGTTGGGGGAAGCTTCCATCCGGATGGGCATTTATGCTTATTACCTCACATCCAAGCTCCTTGAGGAGTTGAGGGGAGGTAAAACATGCAGCCCCATTCCCGCAATCAACAACAACCCTGAATTTTCGCGAAGCTATAAGTTCAACATCTACCCTTTCCTTCACCCCATCGATGTAAAGTCTGTTGCACTCCCCGCTGAAAATCTGGCCAACTTCATTCCATCTTGCAGTCCTGAATTCCTTGCTCTTGTAAATCCTTTCGCTTTCCTCATCCATTTCTCTTGTGAATTCAGTTCCATCAGAATGTACGAACTTTATTCCGTTGTATTCCCTCGGGTTGTGGCTTGCTGTAACTATAACCCCGCCGCTTACGTTGGTTTCTTTCACGTAATACTGAAGGGATGGTGTAGGAGCGATAGCCAGATCTATGGCATCACTTCCTACAGATGTGATTCCCGCGAGAACGGCGCATTTCAGCATCTGCGATGAGATTCTCGCATCCGTTGCTACTGCTATTCTGCCTTTTCTCATGGTTCCAATGACTCTGCCGAGGTTCAGAGCCATCTCAGCCGTGAGCTCCTCATTTGCAATCCCTCGAACTCCATTGGTTCCAAAAAGCTCTCCCATCCCACCTATTCGAGTCATAAAAAAACTAGAAAATGAAAGTTTAAAAACAATTCGAATTTACAGTTGAATTTTCCCAACTGAATTGTAAAAAATGTAAAAAATTTAGGCTTTTTCTGCAAACAGATCTTTGAACTTCTCCTTCAACTGACGTTTCATTATTTTTCCAGATGGTGTGATGGGTATATTTTCGTAGCCGGTAACGATCACCTTCTTTGGCACCTTGAACCTTGCAAGCCTTTCTTTGCACCACCCAATTATCTCTTCTTCACCCACTTCCTCTCCGGGTTTGGGAACGACGACAGCCACCACAGCCTCTGCCCAGTAGGGATGGGGGACTCCTATGACTGCACAGGCTCCAACCTTTGGATGCATAGCGATAGCTGTCTCAACTTCCAGAGATGGGACGTTCTCTCCCCCACTTTTGATCATATCCTTTTTCCTGTCCACAAAGTAATACAACCCATCCTCACCAACTCTGAAAAGATCTCCCGTGTGTAACCATCCATTTCTAAGGGTTTCCGCGGTTTTTTCCGGGTTCTTGTAGTACTCCATCATAACACTCGGCCCTCTCATCAGCAGCTCACCCACCTCACCCTCTGCAACCTCCCTCCCCTCATCATCAACTATCTTAACTTCCACATTCAGATGGGGTTTCCCAAGGCAGTTTTTTACGAATCTCTCAGCTTCCTCTTCGTTCATTTCAACGAAGCCGTAACTTAAACCTAGAGGATTGCTCTCCGTCTGTCCATAGTAATTCATCCATTTACCGTTTGGAAACATCTTCGCTGACATGAGCAAAGCCTGATAGCTCGGAAAGGGGTTACCGAAGGTGATAAGCTTATCCACGGATTCAAAGGTTCTCTCCCCTTTTGTCATCTGTATGAGAGCCATATACAGTGTTGGTGGCCAGACGAGATAGTTGACATCGTATTTTTCCAGATATTCCATCGCTTCAACCAGATCAGCTCTTTGCTGCACGAACAGCTTTGCACCCCCCATCAGTCCGCAAAGAACAAGGTAGCTTCCCGCTACATGGAACATGGGTATGGTTAAAAGGGTTCTGGAATCTTTGGTTACCTCAAGATCATAAAAACCGCTCATCAGCGTTGCGTACCAGTTTCTGTGAGAAGCAATTACCCCTTTCGGTAAAGCTTCCGTTCCACTTGTATAGATGAGCGTGCAGGGATCATCAGGGTGTATGTCAACATCGGGCTCTTCGGCTGATGCATTGAGCAGATCAGAATACTTGGTTTTAGCATCTTTGCCCAACCCCCTCTCGATCAGAACTCTCTGCTTGCTTCCAGCAACCTTATCTACGGCATCGGCAAAAAATTCCTCTACGAAGATGATCTTCGCGTCAGCATGCCCGATGATGTAAGCGATGTCTTGCGGAGAGAGCATGACGTTTATCAGATTCATGACTGCACCTATTTTGGTTACGGCAAAGAGCAGCTCTATGTATTCCGGTGAGTTCAGTGAAATTACTGAAACCACATCACCTTTCTCTATTCCCATCTCAATTAACGAGTTCGCAATTCGATTTGAGTTTTCGTAGAGTTCGTTGTAAGTTACTCCCTTTTCTTGAAAAACTACAGCTACTTCATCTCCAAAAAGTTTAGCACTTCTCCCTATAATATCCCCTACCGACATCTGATTTACTTTCATAAAACCTACCTCTTTAATAAATAATCATGAGCAAATATTAAAAAATTTGCCAGTGTTTATGAGCATGTCCAATCATTTTTCAGAAAGTTGCTCTTGAGATTTTACAACAGGATAGATGTTATTTGATGAAACTAATTCGGGATACTGCACTAAACATCAAATTTCCGATTTTTCAAAAACCCATAAGAATTAATATCTTGAAACTAAAAACTACGTAGGCTATGATGAAAGGACCCCTCTGAGAAATGATGAGGGTATTGAGTTCTGAGCCTATTCCTTTATTTCTGGTTTTTGAAGTTAAACCACCTAATCAGCTTTTCATGAACTCCCTTAGGAAAACGGTTGCATAACATCCCTTTGGAAGGAAAAAACTGAAGTATGCATTTCCATTCGTATCACACTCAAACTCAAGGTTTGAGAAATCGAATGGAATCTCAGCAGATCTGAAGCCGCCCGATGAAGAGAATTCCTTATATTCATGCTTGAAATCTTCAACCGATATTCCATCAGCTTCGAGAAACTCCATCTCCTTTCTTATTGCCCAGTTTTCCATATCCAGTTTGGTATCGTACCCGGGCAGAGGTAGGACTAGTAGGCTTCTGCCCTTTGATATTAGAAACGCTACTCTTCTCTCAATTAGACTCGTTTTGACGGGCTCATTTTTTAGGAGGGGAACGAAAAGTTCTTGAGTTCCATGTTCAACCTTTCTAATCGAAATAAAGTCTACGTAATCGGTGGTTTCAAACTCTCTCAGGCTTCCAAATTCCCTTATTCTTGCAGAGAGCGTTCGATTGAAGATCCATGATTGATAGGCATGGACGAACATGAGTTTCAAGTTTTTGGGAAGGGTAAGCAAAGCTTTTTCTTCGTTTAATCCTTCCTGCAACTTCTGGAGAAGGTTCCTTTCATATCTTAGATAGCTAGGAAGCTCCCTCAAACCGAACTTC
>QMZD01000035.1 GCA_003662985.1 Archaeoglobales archaeon
ACCTTAAGTATTTTCTTAAGCAATTCCCATCTGTAGTCGCTTTGGCAGACTACGAGCGGTATATGCATTTAAACCACCAGAGGAGGCTTATGCCTCCTCCTACATAAGTTTTTCGGTTTTTTACTGGTTTGTTTACCGTAGAAACCACTCATAATATGTCTCTTTGGATGGGGGAGCTGGATGATTGTTTGTTTAGAGTTTGGAAGTGAGAAATAAGAGATTGGGTTGTTGATTCTGCAAGGACCCTATTAATTTAATTTCAATTCAAATTTTAATTCTCAATTTTAATCTTATTCCGTCTGTTCAAGAAGTTTGCATTTTTGAAGTTTATGTTCAGATCCACCTTCTCCGTCAACATCAAAAATGCTGGAACCACAGTTAAGGCTGAAATTAAAGCGAAGATTATTGCGATCAAAGCCATCAACCCGAAATCGCTCAAAGCCGGGAAGTCGGAGAACACAACCGCTCCAAAACCACCAGCCATTGTGAATGCTGAGGTGACGACAGCCTTCCCCGTTTTCTCTATCGCCCTTCTTACAGCTCCCACCGGGGATAATCTAGCTCTCTCCTCATGATACCTCTCCGAAACCATTATTGAGAAGTCAATTCCCAGCCCAAGGATGATGGCGTTGAGGGTTATGGAGATCATCGTCTGCTTTATCCCCAAGAAATACATAAACGTGTTTGTGGCCCCTATAACTGTTGATATCGCAAGCAATGGAATTACTGCCTTCTTCAAGGATCTGTAGACAGCCAACAAGAGGGATACAATTAAAATATACGCTGCGACTGTCATTGTGAGCTGGCTTCCGTACATTATTTGTCCCAAGTGAGCCATTATGGCCGGCGTACCAGTTATGTAGTATTTTCCATCCCATCCAAAATATTGAATGTCTTTTTTCAGATTTTCCACAAGATCCAGTCTTTTCTCATGGGTATTGGCATTTGTGTAAAGCTGAATTGTCATCATCTTTCCCGATACGTACCTTTTCAGCTGTTTTTCTGGGAACATATCCATTATCACCGAGAGCTTGCTATCATCCTCGGGCAAGCCGCTTGCAAACTCCTTTAAAACAGAGGAGAGTGACATATAATCGTAAACCAGCCCTTCTTTGTTCACGATGTACCGAGCGAGCTCGTCAGATCTTTTAAGGGTTTCCGAATTAATCTCATCTGATGTTAGAACGAGTGTAAAGATGTACTGTCCACCCATCACCCTTTCAAGTTCTCTAAACTTAACTATTGCAGGCAGATCCTGCGGGAACCACTTTTTAGTATCGGTCTCAAGCTTTATCTGGCTGTTCGCATAAGCTCCAAAGATTATGAGGATGACGGCCAGGGCGATTATTTTCCTAGGGTTTGAGACTGTGACTCCAGAGACTACAATCAAACTTCTTTCAAGGATTCCGTATTCATCCTTCTTTTCATCTATCTTTGTCTCTTTCTTCCCCTCTGATTTCCTTAATTCTTTTCTGCTTTTACTCTCTTTTCTCTCACTCCTTTCTTTATTCCTGTCCAAAATCGTTAGAACTGAGGGTAAAAATGTTATAGCGAGGATATACGCGAATATAAGTCCCATGGACATGATCAGTCCGAATTTTGTTAGCATTGGCATTCCAGGAACCGTCATTGACATGAAACCAATAATGGTCGTAAGCATTGCCAAAACCACGGCGAGGCCCGTTCTAGACACAGATAGAACTACAGCTTCATCCCTTTTTTTCCCCTCTCTTCTCTCCTCCTCAAATCTGTTCTGAACCTGAGCGGCGTATTCAATGGAGAGACCTATAAGGATCGGGAGGGTTGCGGATATGTCCATCGTCAGCTGAATACCGAGAATCGGCAATAAGCCAACAATGATCATAACAGAGAAAACCGAGATTATAAGGGGCATGAAAGCCATATATTTCTTTCTAACTACTCCGCTGAAGGTCAGAACGAGAATGACGACCATCAGTACAATCGATATGCCCGTCATCCTGCCCGTGTTCTTCTTCGTTGTCTCAACTATCTGGTATCCAAGCATGGGTGTACCAGTTGCCTGAGCTATAACTCCTGTTGGCCTAGGAGTGAACTGAAGTACCCTTTCTATCTTTTTTGCGAGGTCATTCGTTTTTTCAGGAGAAGTCGTGGTTATTTCAACCGTAATTAGAGCCATTGTAGGCTTTGGAATCAGATCTTTAGCATAAAACTCGAGAAGTTGCTGGAGAAGGGCCTCATCCTGTGGTAAGCTTCCGTAAACCTCCACAACGATTGAGGCTGGAGAGATTGTGGAGCCCACGCCATCAAGTCTCTTCAGGTTTTTCTCAAGTTCAAGCATGTACTCCAAGACTTCTCTATCAGTCACATCCTCCCCTTTGATGTAAATGAAAGCTGACTCAGCTCTTACACCGAAATCCTTCTCATAAAGCTGTGACTGGGCAAATACCTTGTCTCCAGGAGGGAAGTATTCTTTGTATTCTGTCGAGGTAAACCTAACGTTAGACGCTGAGATGGCAGAAAAGATTAAAATGAGGGCTATTGCCGAGACAACTACCCCTGGCCTTCTAGCGATGAAGCGAGATATTTTAACCAGGAGATCCTCAAACATTTACTTTCTGAGCCTCCTATAGGCCAAGGCAGCTATTATCACCAAAACAATTATCCCGGCAATAGCCAGTGGGGTGTAGGAGGTTGTCTCCGGAGTTACCTCAATCGTAGCCTTAACCGGTTCGCTTATAACCCATTCACCCTCTGGATCCTTGTACTTCACTTCAAGATTTAAGGCATAGAGTTTTGGAGTTGCTTCAGAATCTGCTTTAAGTCTGAATTTTATTGTCGCACTTTCCCCAGGCTTGAGATCTCCAATATAGGCCGTATCGTCTGTGGAGGAGAATGGATCTACGACAGTCAGTCTCGCTGTGGCATCCTTAACCTCATAGCTTCCAACGTTTTTAATCGCAAATTCAACCACCTTACTCGTTCCAGCACTTATCACAGGCTTTCCTTCGATTTCAAACTCAAGCTTTGGATTGACCTGTATTCCAATCCTCACAGGATTGGTTTCAGAATATTCGTCCATCGTCTTGTACTTCAGCTTTAGCTGGGCAGGATACGGCACAGCCTTCGCTTCGCTCGAGGCTTTAACCTTAAATATTGCAATTCTTTCCTCTCCCTTTTTAATGTCGCCGAGATAATACTCGGAGCTAAGAACCAATATAGGTGGATTGGCTTGCAGAATTACGCTTGCATCCTGAAGATCGGCTGTACATGCAAGAGTTACCTTCACCTCCCCTTTTGCATTGGCAAAGACTTTGCTCTCAACGTTCTTTACCACAACTTCCGGAGCGGATTTAACTTCTATTCCGAAAGGAATCGCTTCACTCTCCTTTAAATCTCCAGACTCATCGATGTAGACAGCCTTAATCTTAAGCGGATAAGTTCCCCCATCCTTTACATTCACCTTAACGTAAAATACCGCCTTGGACCTCTCACCGGGCTTTAGATCGCCGATATAGTATGCCGCCTGAGCCTGAGAAAGGGAGGTGGGAGTAGGAGCCATTCCCGGCATACCCATGCCAAGGCTTCCCATCCCAACACTTCCTATTCCAATACCTCCCATTCCAACACCAGGAACACCGGAGATTCCAGACATGGCTGGAATTGTGGAGACGGATGGCTGGGAAATGCTCAGAGCTGATGCTTCAAAACCCGAGGGGGTTTCAAGGGTTATATACGCATCTTTCGCAACCTTCTCCCCAGAATTCATGAATTCAACTTCAATTCTACCTTTCCCACCACCGATTAGCTTATCTGAGGTGACATTAAGGATTTTAAGCTTCACATCTTCCTCTTTCACAGTGAAAGTTAACGGTACTTCCTCCACCTCTTCTGTATACTCCAGTTTGTATTCTTTTGTGAGGAACCTATATTCATAAACCGTTGTGTTTGTGATGGTTGCATTCATAAAGTAGACATCCGTAACCTTTCTGGATAAAGTTGTTGTAAATTGCTCTGGAAAACTCTGCACCGGAAAGATTTCTAATCTCTTCAGTTTTTCAATTTTCTCATAGCTGATCCTTAAAACAAGATCATATTCACCGGGAGTTATGTTATCGGCAACTTTTATAATGTACTGCAATGTCACAGGAGACATCGAAGGTAATGCTGGCAGTTTCTGGGCTGGAGTTTCCACTTTAATCTTTTCGTTACCTATCAGCTCCAGCGTTAGATTGTAGGCTGTGAAAAGCATCCCTTCATTCTTGAAAAATCCTGCCTCTATTTCATCCTTGTACTCAACTTTGACTCTTTTAGCATCATTAAAAACCGTCAAAATGATGGTTTTCTCTTCACCCTTACTCAGTTGATTTGAACCAACCATCGAGACGGAAATATGCGGCTTTTCCTCATACTCCAACGCTTGGACATTAATAATCATGGCAATTATGGCTATTAGAACTAAAATACCAATTCTCCTCATCCTATCACCTGTTGTTGCTCCCCCGACGAAAAAGTATAAAAACATTGCGTTTAAAAACTTCATCATGAAAATAATAAACATCCTGAAATCTTTTGGTTTCAGTGAGTATGAGGCTAAGGCAATTCTCGCTCTTCTTTCAAGGGGTGCTCTATCAGCTAAAGAGGTATCGGAGATAAGTGGAATTCCAAGAACTTCCGTTTACGATGTCATGAATTCCCTCGTTGCCAAAGGATTCGTTGAGGCTTTTGATAGACCCAAAAAATTCAGAGCACTTAAAACGACTGAAATCCTTTCAATCCTTTCGAAAAGAGCTGCAGAGGGTATCGATTTCCTTAAAAAAGAACTCCCAAGATTTGAGGAGGCAGAAGTTGAAGAGATAAAGATTTACAGAGGGGAGCTTGTTCTGGATAAGCTTAAAGAGATGGTTTCGAATGCAAAGGATAACATCATAGGAATATTTTCTTACATTTCTGATGAGATCAGGGAGATCCTCGAAACTTCCAAATGTAAACTTGTATTAATATCCCTGAATGCAAAAGAGGTTAAAAACGCTGAAGCATACGAATTTAAAAGAAAGGAAGAGTTGATAGATACTTTCAGAGATAAATGCCATGGTTTTCTTATATTTGACGATAGAAGATCGATCTTTTTGTTTATGGCCCACTCAGCCCTAGGTCTCGTAAGTGATAGCCCAACAATTGCAGGTTTTTCTAAAATGATGCTGTTATCACTGCTTGAGTTTCTAAATGAAGATTGATTTCTTGACTATTTAACCTCGAGTACACCCAACTGGGCGAGATGCCAAAAAATTTAAAACTATAGATCGGCTATCTCGGCTATTCTAAAAACTTTATTTCCATATCTGGAGGAGTCGTATTCGATATTTAATAATTCGAAAAACCAAAAACTTAATATACAATCATTATAAAAAGGAATTAGAGTCCCCCTCCCCCCACTATTTTAACTTATTTCAATCTAGCCTCAAAAGATCTATGAAAGCTTGTATTTTCGAGAATTTACCTATCCTGCTCAGTTTTAACAGTCTCTATCAACTTTTTGCCTGCAACTATCTCATCTATACTGTGAATTACTGCTCCTAACTCCTCTATTACCATTTTTATGTCTTCGAAGCTCATATCGTTCCCAACAATCGTTATTTTAACGTTCTCCGTGTTTTGATCGATTTCATAGAGGCTTACGTTAACACCCTCGATATTATCGAGTTCGCTTAGTCTCTTTGCCAGAACGAGATTGTTTGGCTCATGGGGTTTCAAAACATCCAGAACGAGTCTTCTGAGTCCAGACACAAGGAAAAGTTTTTCATGTCTTTATTTAAACATTTTGTATGATCGATCTCCACCTGCATTCAGTTTTCAGCGATGGTGAGCTTTTGCCCTCTGAGCTGATCAGGAGAATGGCAGATCTCGGAAACGAAGGAATGGCGATAACCGATCACGCAGATTTCTCCAATATCTCTGAGATAATGGCTGGATTTGGAAGGTTGAAGGAATACAGAGACGATTACGAAATAAACGTGCTCTTTGGAGTTGAGATAACCCATGTACCTCCAAAGTTGATAGGTAAGGCGGTTGAGCTCTCGCTAAAAGAAGGAGCTGAGATCGTTGTCGTGCATGGAGAGACCGTTGCTGAACCCGTTAAAAAGGGAACGAATTTCGCTGCATTGAACGAGGAGATAGACATCCTGGCCCATCCAGGACTGATCGATGATAGATCCCTCGAACTTGCCGCAGAAAATGGAATCTTCCTTGAGATTACAACAAGAAAAGGTCATTGTCTAACTAACGGTTACGTTGTAAAAAAGGCAGAGGAGTTTGGATGCAAACTCATTCTAAACACCGATGCACACTCTCCTTCAGATTTGATATCGAGCAAAGAAGCCGAGATCATTGGCAGAGGGACAGGAATAAAAGATTGCTCGGAATTGTTCAAGAACTCCAGAAAACTTTTAGAGAAGAAGCTCAAAAAAGTTTAGCTCAAAAAGGTTTGGTTGCCTTAATTAACGTAAATTAACTTAATCAATACATTATATTTAAATTATTTTAAATTATTTTGCCAATAACTTTTAGATTATTTTTACAATCATAAAAAACTATTCATTTAAATAGACCTCTAGGATACTACTATCCTCTTTACTCCCTTTTCTTTTCCCTAAGTAACTTTTGATTTGGCTTGCAGTCATGTAATCTATGAGATATAGGAGTTTTTCCCTCTCCTCTGAGGGATCGAAATATCCAAGAGATTTTTCACTTTCATTTCCATGCCTCCTTATAAAGGACAATATCCTCACGATTGCTTCCTCAAATCCGTATTTTTCAGCGTAGATCATTGGAAGGGTTCTGGACTCGATTTCCGAACTTTTGTCATCATATATCTCCAGATATTCGATGAGATCGTCAACAAGCTGATAGGCTATTCCAAGATTTCTACCATAGTTAAAAAGCCTCTTTGCAGCTGTTCTATCGTCAGACACAACTCTACAAGCATTTTTTGCAGCATATGCAAATAGAGCTGCTGTCTTCCCTTCAATGCATTTGAAGTAACTATCCTCGTCAAAATACTCCTTAGTGCTATAAACGTCCAAGAGCTCACCTTCAGACATTACCTTGCCAACATTTGCAAACTCCTTGATGACTTCCTCCCCATATACAGAAGTTAACTCAACGGATTTCGAGATCAACCAGTCTCCTGCAAGAATAGCAACAGAAAGATCGTACTCAACGTGCAGGGTTTTCACGTTTCTCCTCAGGGTTCCCTTGTCTATCACATCATCATGAGCAAGCGAGGCTGTATGGATGAGCTCGACGGCCATGGCAAGGTTGAGAACGTCGTTATAACTCCCCCCACACATCTTGCCAGCAAGCAAAACTATCAAAGGTCTGGTTCTTTTCCCACCGGCAGAAATAATGTACTTTAAAGCTTTTTTTATTCTGGGAAGTGATCTCGAATTTCCGACAAGATCGTTCAATGCGTTGTTGATTATCTCGTATTCTTTCCACCCGTCAATCATCTTAACCAATCCACCCTAATCCAATCCACTATTAAAATTTTCCCGAATTTTAGTTAATGTTCCGTAAGCTTGTTCAATCTGATTTAAAAGAGACAAATTTAACTTTTATAAATTTTGCTAACACTATTCTAACTATTGATAACTAACCCGATTCAAGCAGTATCTTTTCAAGTTCTTTTGCGATTTCCAATCCCTCAGAGTATGTAGATGCTCTTGTAACCACGAACACCTCCTGAACAGTTGAGCCTTCTCTAAGTAGAAGTCTGAGATTTCCTCTGTTGTCAGGTCTTAAAAACTTCACTCTGAATCCAGATCCTGGCGACATTCCGACCTTAATGATTCCTGGAATGACCTTTTTAACCATCTCACTCCTACCTATCTCCATCACAATTTTCCTGCCCTTTCTTCCCCCAATTATGGTTGTATGGTTACCCCCAAATTTCATAGAATGAATTAGCGAAACCTTTTAAAAATTAGTTCCCTTTCAACATTCTTGGATTCTTTACCAACCTTTCCAATATGAATAATTCCTTTTCAAGATTTCTCAAGGCTCAAAATTAAGAAATAAAAAACTTGCTAAGTTAAGACGTTTGGGCAACCTTTTGGGAGATTTCAAATAGATTTATTATTTTTACATCATCTAGAGCCCAATCGTAGCCGAGCTGCCATATAAGAAAGCCAGCCGATGCCTTATGGCCTGTGTTACAGGTTGTTATAATCTTCCTAACCTGTTTTGGGAATTTTGCAGCTACTATCTCCTTTATTTCCTCTTTTGATTTCAGTTTAGTCTTTGCCTTGTCTTCCCAGAAGGAATAGAACGGTATGTTTTCAGCAGTCATTAGATGGCCTCCTCTAATCGTTTTTGCTTTTGAGCCATTGAAATAGTCGGGAGGTCTAACGTCACAAATTCCAACGCTTGGATTTTCCATTGCCGATAAAATTTCATCCCTTGTGGCATACATATCCCATCTTATCTCGCTCTCGTCAACGGTGAAGTCTCCAATTTCAGACATATCCGGGCTGTACACCTTAAAACTCTTAGTTAAATAGAGATCTCCGATAACTGTATAGTTTACTAGAGAGCGAACCAAGCAACACCAGCGTCAGTTGGATCTCTTGCAAGGACTATAACCGTCTTGCCTTCGCTAACTCCAAGCTGCCTGAAGATGTGTTGCAACTCAGTAGGATCGAACTGACCCGGTTTTATTGGATATCCCCAAATTCCCTTTAACAAACCATTTGACTGCCTAAACGTCTTAAAACTTATCCATATTGCCCTTTTTACACTTTTATCTGGTTTATGTTTTGTTGCGTCTATTATTACATACTCGGCCGGATGGTCGATGGCCGTCTTAACTTCCTCTATTGTTGCCATGTTTTCTGGATGGGCCCACTCTGAGTTTTGCGGGTTTACGCCAACTGATCCAGATGTGGCAAGTCCGTAAACACCCACTACCACAACTGCTAACAATATTGCTAACAACGCCTTCTTCAATTCTTCCACACCCCAAATTTCTTCCCCCTTAATCCGATAATGAAAATATGAATATATCAAAAACTTACTTTTTCTATTTTTATCGTTGATATGAAACTGAATTTAAAATTTCACTTTTTAAAACTGTCATCCCGCAAAATTTATTATACCACTAAACATCTCCACAAGCCAAAAAATTCTTAGTAAAATTGATCTTTGTCAGAGGAAGACGTCGAGAAGGTATGCATAGAGGAACGGCAAAGCTATCGTGGCATCACAGTAAACCGTTACCTCCTTTGCTTCCTCTTTCAGCTTGCACCAGCTCTTCGCCTCGCTCAGGGTTGCGCCGCTCAAACCACCCCATTGCGGGGAATCAGTTGTTATCTGGATTGCTGCATCGAAGCCCTCTGCAAGTAGCATCGCCTGCAACGTGAAATTCTTTGGAACTCCCCCTCCAACGATAACAACCCCCAGAGGAATTTTCTGGAAACAAAGATCGAGAATTTGATTTATATCCTTCAAAAAATCGAGGTAAAAAGTCTTCTTTCTATAGATTGAGAGATGCAGTCCAAAAATCGAGTCATGGAGAGTCGGGCTGAAAATAGGGATTTCCTTTTCGTAAGCAACCCTCAGAAAGGATTTCTTATCTTTTATTCTCTTTCCAACTTCCTTCATTAATTCAGGAGTCGAGAGATTTCCATCAAGTTCAGAAATAATAGGGGAGAGAAAATTCTCGATCTCTTCAAAAGCATGCTGATCTACAAAAACATCATAAATCCTGTTTTTGTTTTCCCCAGCCAGCTTTATGTCATCAGCATCTTCCCTTCCAATTTCATGTCCGATTCCAAGAGCCTCGATGATCTCGTGAACGATGTTTGCCCCCGTTGTGACGAGGCAGCTGATGAATCCCTTTTCCATCATTCCCGCTATGATGTTTCTCATCCCAGCGGGAATCATCGCACCAGCCAAAGTGAGAAAAACAAAATAATCCCCTTCAACCATCTCCCGATAGATTTCTGCAGCATGAGCAAGTCTTCTCGCATTGAAAGCTGTTGCTTTCATTCCATCAATTATGTGTGAAACGTTCAGTTTTGAGAAATCAATGTTCCCAATTTTCAGGTTTTCCTGATCCATGACCAAAAAAGAATTGCGGGGA
>QMZD01000036.1 GCA_003662985.1 Archaeoglobales archaeon
GAATATCCTTTCTGATTGCTTTCAGATCTTTATGAATTTGGACTGCTGAGACCCCAAATCGCTCTCCCAATTCCTGTAATCGGGGCATGGTGGCAAATCCAGAATTTCTAAGAATTTTAAGTAATTCTTCCCTCCTTTTGAGTGATTTGTCGGTTTTTTTAACCATAAATTAACTACGGATTTCTTACTATAAATATTAAGCGTTGGATTTTCACGTGCCTGAATTACAGAGCCAAAAAAAGAGAGCCCTTTATTTGGGCTCTTGTAGAGCCAGATACTCAGCGTAATCCAGCCGAGCTAACTGATATGCCTCTTCCCAGTCGTCTACATACTGCAAATTCCTGCGTAGAAACCAGTTGAAGTCCTTGGGGAGTTTCACCCCGTTCATGTTGCGGATTTTCATTTTGCTTGTATTGAATGAAAATCCGCCTTACCGGTCAGAGACAGATAAATTCAGTAGAAAATTCAAAGCCGGAACGTCCCCAAGGGGAAAAAGCACAATATAGGGGAAGGCGTCATATTTTAATGACCGACCGAATCATAGCAAATTCCGAACGACTTAGGGAGGAATTTGACTATGATGAAGTAGCTTCTCCTTATGTGCTTTTTAGTGGAGGCTTTTTACTATTTTTATTCTAAAATTCTATAGGATATTACTGGCATTATTATCTACCACTAATAAAATGAGTCTCTTTAAAGACATTTTAATGGAGGATGAATCCCTTTTCAGAAATGAGGAAATTCTGGATTTCGATTATCTGCCGAAATTACTTCCATTCAGGGAGGATCAACAGGAGCACATGGCTGAGTGCATAAAGCCTTTATTTAATAAGAGGAAGGCAAGGAATTTGTTCATTCACGGCGTTCCAGGAATAGGAAAGACAGCATGCGTACAGGCAGTATTCAGGGAACTCCAAGAGTTTACCGATAAAATAATTCCGTGTTATGTGAACTGCTGGAGGCATGAAACCACTTTTTCTATACTTTCAGAGATAGCCAATAGGCTGGGTTCAATGTACCACAGAAAAAGATCCGATTCTGCAATGGATGCCATATACAGAAGTACTAGGAGATTAAATGGAATTGCCTTGGCCTTTGACGAGATAGACAAGGCCAGAGATCTTGACTTTTTGTATAAGATATTGGATCTGAGGAAGATTTCTATATTTATGATTACAAATAAGGAGGATTTTATTGCTGATTTAGACAGGAGATTAAAGAGTAGATTGTCTTTGGAGAGTTTGGAGTTGAAGCCTTACAACAGGAAAGAGACGGAGCAGATTTTAAGGGAACGGTTGGATCTTGCATTTATACCGAATTGCTGGGATGATGAAGTCTTTGATTTAATTGTGAAGAGTACATTCAAGTTGAAGGATATTAGGGTTGGTCTTTACCTGATGCAGGAATCTGGGAGGTCTGCAGAGAGGGATGCATCAAGAAGAATAGAGAAAAAGCATCTGGATAAAGCAAAGGAAAAGTTCATAGATGAATTCCCGATAAAGAGTTCTCCGACCACCGAAGAAGAAAAGTTGATCCTGAGATTAATAAAGAATAATCCTGGAATTACCTCTGGAGAATTATATGAGAAATTTAAAAAAGGAGGGGGGAAATTGTCTGAAAGGACATTGAGGGAATACATGAGAAGATTGGAAAGCCAGAATTTAATTAAAAGAAAATTAACATCCAAGGGATTCAGAGGAAAGAGTATGAGGTACTGGTTGGATTACTTTTGATAGCTGTAAAAAAGATGAGGAGTTATTTCCCCCTTGATGAATATATAGATCAAACATCAACAGGGTATACATACTATCTCTCTAGCTTCATGCCATTAGCATCTCGTAGACTATTTCTAGCAATCTGTATAATATCTATAATCCACCAGATATAGAAGCCACCTGCGGTAAATAATTTCAAGATACCTTTGAGAGAATAACCTAAATAAAATCGATCAATTCCAAAGAGACCTAAAAAAATTGATAGAATCAGGGCAGTTCGCCATTTTTTTGGCTTCATTTGCTGGATATCTACTAGTGCCTTTGTTGCTTCTACAGCTTCTTCAGATTCTGGATACATGTCAATAACTTTCCGATATTCTACTATCGCATCATTACGATAACCTTGTGCTATAACAGTGCACGCTAGTCGAAACTGAGCATCTGCAGTTGGGTAGGCTTTGAGCGATTCCTCAAACCAATGTTGTGCTTTCTTCCACTCCCCTGACAAGGCAAATAATATGCCCTTATACACATATGCCCATCCTATCACAATATCAGGAGTCATCTCTACTTCCATGCCTCCCTCCTCTTGAATAACACTTATACTCGAGTCTGACAACCTAGCGCTGGAAGCAAGAGAGATTGCTTGTTCCAGTTTTTCTAATACAGCTCCTTTCTCACGAGCAACATCAAATGATGCGTTGATCCCTTTCCAAAAGCCTGCATCCCAAGCATCGTCAGCTACTTCAGATGCTCTTTTCACGGATTCAATTTGCTCTGTAACTTCATTTACCAACGATATCGCTGCTTTCAAATTGAGTTTGGCAGAAATTTCTGTTCCTGGCTCCTCCTCAGGAATATTTTTTTCCTCTTTTGATGATTGCTTCATCTTTTATCACCTGTATTTTTTACATAAAAACATCGCCTAAACTTCTATCTTAAAGGCTTCCCACATAATGGGCATGCTCTACGTTTTGGTACAAGAAATCCACCGGGATTAACACATGATGAGCATATGAAATGCCCATTTTCACACACTTTTCCTCCTTTTACATCTTTTTCCTTACCACAAGCATCACATTTTCTTTTTGGCATTTTCATCACCTCCATTTGTTCATACCCAATTTATTTCTCTGTGAGAGCAGGACATCCTCTATCGAGGTACTACAATTTTGCGATTAATCTTCCTCAACCCAAATTTTTTCAACTAAATAGGGTAGTTTCTTTATAATGTCCTTGGCCAGCATTTTTGCCGTTTCTTGTGGGATATCTAAACGTTGCTGAAGGACAAAATCAAGATCTCTGAATGGAACTATGCCCTGTGCAACATCCATGATAGTATTTTCTATTTGCTTGTGATTGGTTTCATTAAGTCTTTTATCAAACTCATCGTTACTAATCAAATGTCGGCCAAAACCATCAGGTCCTCCAGAATTTCCAGTAGATAAAAAATTGCCCCCAGCTTTTCTGTAATAACTACGTTTTGAATATACATCCTTTGGTTCAGCAGTTTCGATACCTGTGTCATCAAATATCGCCGATAAATCATCTGTCAATCTATATTTCTCCATCAATTCAATGATAATATCATCAGCACCATCTTGAAAACAATCCTTTCAGACATCTATATCACCTCCTTTGTCCGGCAACATCTTTGCCATTGATGTAATACCTTGCTCAAGTCGGTCTCTTGTTACCTTAACTGATAATTCAGTTTTCGATGCGAGTTTTGCGAGAAAATCCTTATCCGCATCATCAGTTCCGATAGTAATTATGTCAATTCAATTATTTTTTGCTTCTTTGGCTGCTTTTAGAGTAGCCTCTTCAGGAGTTGGTTCTCCGTATGTAGGTTCTCCATCTGTAACAATCACCATTACTCGAAATCCTATCTTCTGTATAAGTTTTCTCGTAGATAATTGAATAGCATCAGCCATATTGGTACCCCCATCTGCCATCTGCATTCATTCTCTCTAAGTAATGATTCAAAGCCGAAATTTCCTGTTGTGGTTCACAGATGTGGGTGGCAGATGAATCAAATTGTATCAACCCAACAGCATAACCCTTGATTTGTGTCTCTTTTACAAAGTTCAATGCTCCATTTTTGGCTTGAATGAGTTTTTCCCCTTCCATACTACTTGAGCAATCAAGCAGAATATACACGGAACCAATGCCTCGCACAAGACCAGCCACATCAATATTAGCACTTCTTTTTCGTATTCTTTCTAAAACATTTTGCTGCTTTATCTTTACTAAATCTGGCATTTAAACCATCTATTTTTTAAGTTTCTGTATAACCTTTTTCAGGAAATTAAATCCGTTTTTAGATATTGATGTAACAATCATGAAAAGCACTTTTAATAACGTAAAATACAGCTGTAGTGTCAATTGAACTATTTTTGCTGTAAACCATTTTATTGGAGTAAAAATAAAATCCTTTGCCTCCCGGTATTCAATATCAAACCATCTCATAGTTCTCACCTGTTTTATTTTTAGATTAAATTATTAGATAGTTAGTTCACACCTATCTCTTTATCATATTCTTTTCTTTTATTTATATCACTCAATACTTCATAAGCTTTGTTAATTTTTTTACTCATTTCATCGGATTCTTTCTTAACCCACGATGGTACTTTATCAGTTTTAGCCCACGACCCTATTCTATCAGGATGATATTCTAACATCTTTTTTCTATATGCTTTCTTAATTTCATCTTGACTTGCTTTAGGGTCAATACCTAAAATATCATAATGTGTCTCTTTTGGTATTGGCCCTTTTTTAGGTTTTTTAGGCGTTGAAGCACTAAGAGTTTCAGCCTGCTTTCTAAGATTTAAAATACCTGCCCTCGCATCTATATAAGATATTGCTCCTGATTTCCATGACACATATACGGCATTGAGGTCATACTGTAGTTGTATAAAATTTTTCAAATTTTTTTCGTTTGAAGCGTGTTTTGATCTTCCTTTCTCAATTAGGCTATTTGTCTCATAAGTTATATTATCAATCTCCTCCTTTGCTTTCTCTCTTAAAGATGACAATTCGATTTCCACCGCATCTACCTTTCTTGGGTCCTTTAACTTTGATTTTATCGATGAGACTTCAGAACTGAATTCTTTTACATCTAATGAACTTAATTCTCTCTCACACTGTTTTAGTCTCTGGATTTTCTTTTTGTATTCTTTAAATTTGTGCTCTATTTGAGATAAATCCCTCATTTTAACATCTCCTCCAGCTCAGATACATCATAGCCTTCTGATTTCCACTGACTTAGCTTTTCTTTAAATTCTTTCATCTTCCTTTGATACTCTCTTTTCTTAATTTGATGTATACTAATGATTTTGCCGGTTCCATAGCTGATTGCAATGATAAAAAATGGAACTGTAGATATTATGCTAGGATAGAAATAATTAGCCATGTAAGCGAGGATCGCACCTACGATAATACTAATGACTACAACACCAATCCCCTTTCCCATATCTTCATTTATCTTCATTTGAAGCCTCCCCGAGCATATAAAGAAAAATACCAAACATAATGATCACAAAAATTATACCGACAATAAGACCAAGTACAAGAACGATTAGATAGATAACTATATCTAGTATCACAAAAAGAATTTGAAAAACTACCCTAGGAATTAACCCGCCAATTGCACCGCCAATTGCACCGTATCTTCTTGCACCACTCACAGCACCGATAATTAAACCACCAATTGCACCAATTGCTATTCTGTTTAATATGCATATCAAATTGTTATAACCTACATTTGACAGACATACGTCCACACTAAGGAACTCCTTAGTAGCCCATAGACATGCTTTACCCCCTTCACCAGTTACTTCACAGAGTAGATTATTATCAACAATAAATCCTTTCAGCAGCATAGTTATCAATAAACACAGTACTAACCCAATTATCGCACCAACCCATTGTGGTTTTTGGATTATGCTCTGCGTTTTAAGGGTAAGGTTTTTGATTTTTTGTCTACTTCTCTGCGTTTCTTTTTTGATTTTATCTATGATAATTCCCCTATCTAAGATGATCTTAACGATTCCATAGCCCGCAAATACAAATGCAGCAATGAAAATAAATGGTGTTTCAAAGATTGCTAAAGTTATAGACTCACTCATATTAACGAAAATAATAATTAAGAATAGAGGGATGAACATTGAAAGGATAAACGTGGAAAAAACTCCACGGAGTGGAGCCTTGAATATCAAACCGATAATGGCCAAGAAAAGTAAAAACATCTCCGTCCCAGTTAGTGAATCGCTTTCTATATTCCTTAGATTTATTTGAAAATCAGTTTGAGTGATAATAATGGCACTAATGATAATATATGGGATCAAACTAACAACTAGGTTTATGTAGGTCCATCTGTTAGTCCCTCTCATTCGATCTACATACCTCCCAATAAGTGCACCAACAAACGCACCAGTTAGAATGGAAAATGCGAGAATATTTAGAGAGGTAAGGACATCAAAGTAAAAGATCGTCAATATTATTGATATCACTAAACCACCCAACCCGCTAATTATCGCACCAACAAAGAGATATGACTGTGGTTTTTTCTTGATCGTTTGTATCAGATTATATCTATAACCAACAAACGATAGTGCAGGAATTATAATGAAGACTGCTATCGCTAAATAGAATAATATTGGATCTAAAGAAAGATCAGCATTTATTTCCGTCATGCTATCTTCTGAAACGCTTACAGTCTTTGACCAAGAGTAAGGAAATCTCTTTATCTCGATTTTATTATCTCCAACTGGAATAAAAAGCTTCTTAGGTGTTTTTCCTCTCAAATATCCATTTACGTATATTTCAGCGTCAGATGGATTGGAGGCTATAGAGATAAAATGCCCAACAAACTCCTCTGAAATACCAAAACAATAGATATTGCCATCATCAGAACCAAAAAATATCTTTCCATTTGCTATTGCTATTGAAGAACGTGTAATACCTCCAGTTATAATACCTCCTGTTTCATAACTCTGAATAAGTTTTCCGGTGTTCTCATCTAAACAATAGATTTTACCATCACTAGAAACAATAAACACCTTACCATTTGCTATCACCGGATGAGTCTTCCATGTCCTCCCAATATCGCCCCCAGTTTTATACCTCCAGATTAATTTTCCAGTATTCTCATCCAGAGCATAGATATCATGATCTGAAGGTGTAACAAAGATTTTACCATTTGCAACTGTTAGTGACTCCGCGACCCATCCAGTTTCGGTTTTATACCTCCAGATTAATTTTCCAGTATTCTCATCCAGAGCATAGATATTATAATCACCAGAACCACTAATAAACACCTTACCATTCGCTACTGCTGGAGAAGACTGAGAAGAAAAAGAGTTAGTTTTAGACATCCAGATAAGCCCCCCAGTATTCTCACTTAAGCAATAAATTTTGTTATCAAGAGTAACAAACACTTTACCATTCGCTACTGCGGGGGAACAAATTATCTGGTCCTGAGATTTAATTTCGTAACTCCAGACCAATTTTCCGGTATCTTCCTCCAAAGCATAGATTTTATCACCGATAGCATATGGTTCGCCATAGTTCGAGCTAATAAACACCTTACCATTTGCTACTGCTGGAGAAGAATATAGAGGATGCCCAGTTTTATACCTCCAGATTAATTTTCCAGTATTCTCATCCAGAGCATAAAAGTTGCCATCTCCATCACCAATAAAAACCTTACCATTTGCTACTGCCGGGACTGAGGAAGAGGGTATGTAATCTCCTGTTTTATAAGTCCATATCAGTCTGCCGGTGATTTCATCTAAAGCATAGATTGTACCAGCAAGGTTATAGCCCTTGCCCTCATATGTGCCAAAAAAGACCTTACCATTTGCTACTGCCGGTGAAGATACATAACCTCTGGTTTCATAACTCCATATCAACTCCAGTTTATCTGGAACTTTTTCGTCTGTATAGCCTGTATGTCCCAAATCATGCTGAAACATGGGCCAATCTGAGGATTGAGATATGCCTGTTAAAAGAATTAAAATTACGATTGCTCCAAGTATTTTTAAACATTTGTGTATCTCTTTTTTCATCCCTCTTTCTCCCCACACACCGATTTTATGTAAACGTCCGGATAATATTCATATATCTATTACCTTCAAAATCAAAAAAAATCAAAAATTGTAGCTAACTCCAATTGTTGGAAAATACTGGTAATCAGGAAATCAATATCAAGCACGAATACTAGTAGATTTTACAACTTTTTCTTAATTACTGGCAAATACTGGCGGAAACCTAAACCGATAGCAAGAGGGATTTGTGGCAAATACTGGCAACCGTAGAATTGATAGCAAGAGTGAATAGTGGCAGATTTTCCAAAATGAAATAATTTTCTTTTTAAGTAAATGCGAAAATAATCTTTTAATGAAATCCAGACAGTTTGAGTGGATAAAAAAGCTAGAAAAGGTTGGTGAAGGGACCATCTATGTGGCAAAAAACGATAATGGAGAGATAAGTAGGTGGATCCCTTTGTATGATACCACACCATTTACATTTCCAGTTGATAACAGAACTGTCCTGTTAAATGAGGTTGTTTTTGATATAGATTCTGAAGACTGGGATCTAGTCAGAGATTATGGGAACAGGATTCTTAAAGTTTTGAGGGATGAGAAAGTTCCCTATTCCTTGGGACTGACCGGTGGGAAGGGTGTTCATATTTCAGTTATATTTGAACTGCCGGAGGGGACGATAAAGGGGAGTATAACCTATAGGATGGTAAGGGAGAAGGTCTTCAACTATGTTCTGGAGAAGGCAGGAATTCCAGATAAAGGGATTATAGATCCTGCAGTAGTCTCCTTCTCTGATAAATCAAAGGGTCATCTGATCAGGGAATTTGGAGGCAGAAAATTCAATGAGGATAAAATTTTCTATAAGTCTGCGTTTGATGAGATTCCAGATAAGAGAATTAGGGTAAGAAATCCGGAGAAGGTTAGGTTTCCCGACTTGAGAATATGGAATATAGAACCAGAGAAATTGAGAGAAATCTTTGGTATCAATCCAGTTAAAAAAGACAAGAAGAAAAAGAAGATCCTGTATACATCATTCATTAATAATGAGAACAGAATATATGAGGAGATCATTGATCCTCTCCAGGGCCCGAGGTTTGCGGTCTGGAAGGAAGGCAAGGTAGATTATGTGGATGAAGTGGATAAAGATGAATGTCTGGTTTTGCCTATAAATGATGATGCTATAAAGGAGGGTGCAGTTATCCTACCTACTGGAGTTGAGGATTACAGAGGTATAGAATCTTTAATAAACGAGATTAAAGAGCATATTCACAAATACTTGGATATTTCAGAGGAATATGAGATATTCGCCGCTTATTATATTCTGCTTTCATGGGTTTACGATAAAGTCAATACGTTACCGTATTTAAGGGCTTTAGGAGACACCGGGACTGGGAAGTCCAGATTTCTGGATGTTATTGGCAGGTTGTGTTATAAACCGTGTATAGTTTCTGGGTCCATAACTCCTGCACCCATTTATAGAATGATCAAAAGGTGGAATGGTACAATTATCCTTGATGAGGCCGATTTCAGGGATTCTTCGGAGAAGAATGAGGTTGTTACAATATTGAATTGTGGATTTGAGAGAGGAAGACCAGTTATAAGATGCCAGAAGGACAGGCCGGATGAACTTCAGTTTCTACCTACGTTCTGTCCGAAGGTATTCTCTACCAGATACACATTCAAGGATAAGGCATTAGAGAGCAGGTGTCTTACAGAACAGTTAAGGGAGACGGATAGAAGGGATATTCCGCCAGTACTTCCTCAAGAGTTTTATGAGGAGCAGGAACAGATTAGGAAAAAGTTGCTGATGTTCAGATTTGAATGGAGGAACAGAATTGATGTAAGGAATGCTCAGGATCTGGATCTTGGGGATATTGAGCCAAGGTTGAAGCAGGCCACTTCTTCCTTTGCCGTTCTGTTCTCGAATATCCCAGAGCTGATGGATAGGTTCAGAAAATTTCTGAGGAAATACAACAGAGAGTTGATAGAGGAGAGGGCAAATACATTTGAGGGAATGGTAGTGAATTCAATATTTGCTTTAAGGGGGAAGGAAATAGAAGAGATATCAGCGAGTGATATTGTGGATGAAATGGAGAGAGAATTTGGAATAAAGGCGACACCGCAGAAGGTTGGAATGTATCTGAAGAGTTTGGGCATTAACTCGGAGTTAAAGAGGGTATATGATGGAAGAAAGAGATGCATTATCTGGGATGATCCGTTGATGGATAAGCTTAGAAAAAGGTATGTGGTTGATGATAGAACAACCCCAGGAGAACTTCATATAGATGTTCCAAATGCTCCACTTGTTCCAGATGGAACAACTAAC
>QMZD01000037.1 GCA_003662985.1 Archaeoglobales archaeon
AGAGCCAAATACCATTTACTTATGAATCCAGCGCTGGGAGGTAAGCCTATCATCGTTAACGTTGCTATCGCGAAGGATAACATGGTTATCGGCATTTTTCTTCCAATTCCAGAGAGCTCACTGATGTTTTTCAGGCCTGAGGCTACGTATATCGAGCCAGCACAGAAGAACAGCGTTATCTTCCCAAAGGCATGGCTGGCTATATGGAAAACTCCCCCAACCATACCGCTGGAAGTCAGCAGCAATGCTCCCAGAACGATGTATGAAAGCTGGCTTACGGTGCTGTAAGCTAGCCTCAACTTTAGGTTATCTTGCGAAAGAGCAAAGAGAGAACCAACTATTATCGTAAACGAAACAAAGTAGGCAAATGGAATCGCCAATCCAGTATTCGTCATCAGATCTACGCCATAGACATACAGTATAATTCTCACGGCTGTGAAAACTCCGGCCTTAACAACGGCAACAGCATGCAGCAAAGCACTAACAGGCGTTGGAGCAATCATCGCTGTGGGAAGCCATGAGTGTAAGGGTATGAATGCCGCCTTCGTGCAGCCGATCATGAATGTGATGAAAAGCAGTTTTAGTAATCCCTCAGGAATACCTTTGTTTGCGAGAATCCCTCCAAATGAGAAATCAGTAGTTCCAGTGTAGTAGTAAACGGTGGCGATTGAGAAAAGCAGGAAGACACCAGCAGTTAGGAGATATGCAAGATACTTTCTCCCAGCGCTCATAGCTTCTTCAGATTCCTCATGCACAACGAGGGGATAAGTTGACACCGTTAGGATCTCGTAGAAGATGAAAAGCGTAAAGAGATTTCCTGAAAAAGCCACCCCGACGGCAGATGACATGGCAATGGCAAAGGAGAAGAAGTATCTCGTCTGGGCATGCTCTTTAAGTGAGCGCATATATCCGATTGAATAGAATGTTGTGAAAATCCACAGGAAAGATGAAGTAAATCCGAAAAATAGTCCAAACGCATCAACGGAGAATTTAATGGACAACCCTGGTAGAAATTCCAGAATATCCAGCTGAACGATCTTTCCCTGCATTATTGCTGGGATCATCGAACATACAATCCCGAATTTCACCAATCCTGCCCCTATCGAGAAGGTTTCTCTTATATTAGGATTTTTTCTGAAAATTAGGATCATGATTGCGGCTATGAGAGAGGTAATAACTGCAAGTGCTGGAGATAGCGATGTAACAACCCCCAAGCTAGACACCTCCTAGAATAACTCCACCTATCCAAAGCTCAAAGACTCTGATGAACATCGGTGCAAGAAATCCTCCAACCAGGGAGAGTATCGCTAAAATTATTGTTGGCAAAAGCATGCTTAGAGGGGCTTCTTTACCAGCTTTTTCCTCTTTTTTATTTTCACCGAAATAGACTTTTTCGAAAACCCTCCAGAAGTAAGCGGCGGTTAGAAGGCTGCTGAACAGTATTACAGCTGCAAAAACCCATTCGCCATTCTCAACCGCTCCGAGCAGGATTAGGTATTTGCTCACGAATCCGATCGTTGGTGGTATTCCTATCATCGAGAGAGCCCCGATCAGAAAGGCACCCATCGTGAAGGGCATAACGTTCCCCATCCCCTCCAGTTGTGAGACCCTCTTAATCCCTTTGCTGTAAATTACCGCTCCTGCCACCATGAATAAACCTGTCTTCATCAGACTATGGCCAAAGATGTGTAATAAACTTCCAGCAAGGGCGAAGTTGTTAGCTAGGCTTATTCCAAGGGCGATGTAGCCGATCTGACTTATGCTGGAGTAAGCGAGCATTCGCTTGAAATCATCCTGTGCTATGGCCATGATCGCCCCGAAAATAATCCCGGCAGAAGCTACCCAACCAAGGAAAGTGAAGATGTCGGTATTTCTTAAAAAGTATTCCAAACCGAAAATTGAGAATATGAACCTCATCAGGACATAAATCCCCACCTTCGTAAATGTTCCGGAGAGCAATGCGCTTATCGCAGAAGGTGAGTGAGTGTATGCATCGGGAAGCCATGTGTGCAATGGGAAGAGAGCCGTCTTGATGCTTAGTCCAACGATTAAAAGGGCTAGACCAATCAAAATCGCCGGTCTGTCGTAGAGGGGAGGTAGGAGTCTTGAAAGGTCAGCCATGTTCAGTGTGCCCGTCATGAGATAGAGGTATCCGATTCCGAGTAGGATGAAACAGGCTGAAACGGTTCCCATAATCATGTAGTTGAAACTCGCTACCAGCGAGTTTCTGTCTCCGACAGCAACCAAGGCGTATGCAGCTAAAGAGCTTATTTCCAGAAATACGTAAAGGTTGAAAACATCGCCCGTTATAATTATACCCAGCATTCCCGTGCAGAGGAGTATGTAAAGGGTATACAGCTGTATCTCCTTTCCCGGAACCTCTTTTAAGAGACTTTTCCTGCCATATATCGCCACCGACAAACAGATCGTTGAAACAACAACCAAGACGAAACCGTTGAGGATGTCAATGGCGTACTCTATTCCCCAAGGGGGCTCCCAGCCTCCTAGCCAATAGCTTATTCTTCCCACCTGAACAGCTTGATAAAAGAGAAAGATGCTAATGGAGAATTGGATAAGGGTGATAAACGAAGCCCAGAAACTGCACAGTTCCCTTCTGATCAATCCGATTAGAGGTGTTAAAAATGCACCGATCAAACCCGATACTATGAGTAATATCGGTAAATGGTTGCTTAGTTCCTCAATCATCCTTTAACCTCATCAGGATTTTGTTTTCATCAACGCTTCCAAATTCCCGATATATTCTAATCACCAAAGACAGCCCAACTGCTAGGGTGCTCACGGCAACGACTATAGCCGTGAGTATCAGGACGTGGGGCAAGGGGTTTGTGTACGTCACCTCCCTTTCAACGAGTATCGGAGCGATGCCACCTTCAACGTCCGCAATTGAGATGTAGAAAAGGAAGATCGAATACTGGAAAACGCTCATGCCTATCAGTTTTTTGATGAGGTTTGACTTTCCAATCATTCCGTACAAACCCAGCGTCATCAGGCTCATGTATATTATATAGTTGTACTTGGTTAGGATAACATCAATAACATCTAGCATCTTAATCCCCCCTCTGAACGAATGTGTAGAATATCGAGAGCATTATTGCCATAACAGTCAATCCGATTCCTATCTCCACCATCTCAATTCCCAATTTACTTGATTCGGCAGCCTCGTGGGCGAGAGGTATTTTTCCATACTCTAGGAAATTCCCTCCACATACTATCGCGAAAACTCCAATCCAGGCGTAAATGCTAACCCCCAAGCTTGCGATTACGAGCACAACCTTAAATGGAAAAATTTTCTGAGTGTCCTCCAATCCGAAAACAACGGCGTAGAGTATAAAGCCAGCAGCCAAGACAACTCCTGCCTGAAAACCCCCTCCAGGGCCTGAAGTGCCGTGGGTTAGCACGTATAATCCCCAGAGAAGAATGAAAGGAACCATGAATTTCGCATTCGTCCTGAGTATGATCCCTCTACCCGTCTCCCTCATTTCAGAACCCTCCTCAACAAAAGCAAAACTGAAATGCCAGCGGTGAATATCACTGTTACCTCTCCAAGGGTGTCGTATCCTCTGTAGTTTGCAAGAATGGCTGTTACGATGTTTATGACACCGCTCTCCTCATAGGATCCCTTGATGTATCTCGGGACAACATGCAGGTTTTGGGGGGCATTAGGATCACCGATTTTTGGTAAATCGGGTAACCCAAAGGCCAGTACCATAAAAAAGGTGATGCATGCAATTACGGCGAAGTAATTTCTGAACACCGATTTTTCTTCCTCCTCTTCGTGCCTCAAGGTCAGAGCAATCGCTGCAACGAGCAGAATTGTAGATACTCCCGCTCCAACAGCGGCCTCGGTGAAGGAAACATCAACTGACCTCAACTCAAACCAAATAACGGCGAGTAAAAAACTATAGCCAGCAAAAAGGACCGTGGCCTCGAGAATATCTCTTGTAAATATTGCTCTGGATGCGAGAACTATCGCTATTGCGAGTAAGATGATATCAACCAGAAGTATCATTTAACCCCTCACTACTTTCTATTCTTTCTTTCTTCCACTCTTTCCACCCTTCTACCGTCCACATTTTATGACCTGAGTTTATTGCAGCCCTTATAATAGCATTGACAGCCACAGGACCTGTAAAGAAGACGAATAGTATGATTAGAATTAGCTTTACCGACACCAAGTCCAAACCTTGGTAGATTATGAAGCCTATCAACATTAGTGAAACTCCGAGAGTATCGCACTTTCCGGCTGCGTGCATCCTCGAATACGTATCTGGAAACCTAACGATACCAAGAGAGCCGGTTACCAAAAAGAATGAACCAGCTAAAAGAAATGCGACTGTTATCGCTAATTTTATAGCCTCAATCACTCTGTAACACCCCCTCTTTCAATGTAGATACTGATCACTATACTTCCAATGAAGTTTAGAATGGCATACAGAAGGGCTATATCGAGGAAACTCGGCCTCTCGAAAACGTAAGATATCACAACAATCATCAAAATCGTTTTCGTTCCTATCGCGTTTATCCCGACGATCCTGTCGAAAAGCGAAGGTCCCTTAATTACCCTGTAAAGGACAATTGAGGTTGTAATGAGGAGGATGTAGAGGAAAATCTCAAAAATGGACATTACTTTTTCCACCTCGGCAGTTCTCCAAAGACATACCCGACTCTCGTAGCCATCTCACATGGAACCTCACTTAAAAGAAATTCAGCGGGCTCTCTTGCGATACAATGAACATAGAACGTACCATCTGGATCTATATCAACGGTAATTGTCCCGGGAGTCAATGTTATCGAGTTTCCAAGGGTGGTCATGGAAAGTTCAGATTTTAGCTTGGATGGAAATACGATTATTTGAGGATCTATCGGCATTGCTGGATGCAGAACCCTCTTGGCAACATCCAGATTTGCAAGGATGATCTGGTAAAACAACCATGGGATGTAAAGTAGGAAGCGAAATGCTGTTCTGAAAGCAGCTTTTGGCTCCTTGATTGGCACAAAAATTTCATGGAAGATGTAGGCTATGGCAAATGAACATATCACCCCCATCGAAAGATAAAGTAGCTCGAGTCTTCCCGAGTTTAAAATCCAGAATAAATATAACACAACAAAAGAAATTAGAAGGCTAAAACCCCCAAAACTCCTCTTCTCCACCTTTGTACCTCCTTTAAAGTTGTAAAACCATGTTCAATGGATGCCACCACATGATTAATTAACATTAAACTTTAAAACTTTCGGTTTTGGCAGACTAAATGCACTAGGAGATTAAATTTCTCGAAACAAAAGCAATAATAACAATTTCAATGTTAAATAATGTTAATTATTGTTTTTAATTACCTTTATATGCTTCCAAAAACAAGAAGAGGTGAATGTTTGTTGGAGTGGATGTGGGAGGCACGAACACCGATGCCGCTGTAATCGGCGAAGATGGGATAACAACGATAAAGGTTCCAAATGAGGAAGGTCTTGCCGGGATCTTCAAGAGCATAGAGGTGGAGGAGGGAAGGTTAGAAGATAGCAGGGTTGTTGTGAGCACGTCTTTACCTCTAAATCTCCTCCTCAGCAGAGCCTCTGAATTTCCCACCCTTACAGTCTTGGTTCCCGGACCGGGGTTGAATTACGAGAAAAAAGGAAAGATAGTCAAGGGTTTTGTTAACCATAGGGGAGATGTAGTAGAGGAAATAAACGAGGAAGAGATTCTGGAGATCTTAAAAAGAGAAAGATTCCAGAACATTGCAATAGCATCAAAGTTCAGTATCAGAAATGCTGAAATTGAAAAGAGGATACTCTCTATAATTTCAAGTCATTTCGATGAGCATTCTATAGCCCTCTCTCATTACGCCGGAGGTATGAACTATCCCTACAGGATAAATACGACGATCGTAAATGCGAAGATAAAGAAGACGGTTTTTGATCTTACCAATACGATAAGGAATTTCGTTGATGATTTTTTCTATTACAAAGGTGATGGTGGGATAATACCCTATAGAATCGCCCTCGAGAACCCTTCTGAACTTTACAACTCCAGTCCTGCTGCTGTTGCGATAGGGGCTTATTTCCTTACAAGGGAAAAAGATGCCCTAGTTGTAGATATCGGTGGCACGACAACGGATTTTGTAATCGTCGAGGATGGTTTGCCTAAAATCATTGAGAACGTTAACATATTAGGCGATAAAACTCTCGTCAGGTGTGTCGACTCATTTTCGATCCCGTTCGGTGGTGATTCGCCAGTAGAGAATGGAAAGCTCCACCCTGGCAGGAAGGGGAAAGCCGTAGCTTTTGGCGGGAATCACCTCACACTAACTGATGTTTTAAATTTGGAGGGATTTGAAATTGGTGATTACAGGAAATCCAGGGAATTCGCAAAGGGGATGGAAATCGATAGTGGGAAGATAATCGAGGACTTCATTACGATGATCGCTGAGGCGATAGAATCGGTTAATGCAGAAAGGGTTGTTGCTGCTGGATTCCTTGGACAGCATCTATCAGACATGATCTCCAAAAAGGCGAAAATAAGTGTGATAGTTCCCGAGCATAGCGAGGCCGTGAATGCTGTAGGTGTGGCTGTGTCAAGGGTGAGCTTGACCATGTATGCCAGGTTTGACACTGAAAGCGGGAAAGCTGTCCTCAATGGAATCGTTGAAGAAAGCCCATTTGGTGTGGGAAGCCTGCCTTCAGACGAGGAGATGATCGAAGAGGCGAAGAAAAAGGTTCTGTCCTTTGCTGAGGGATATACAGAAGAGGATGTCAGTGTGATCTACTTCAACTCCTACACCGTTGTTAGAGGAGGTATAAAGAGGGGAAAGATAGCTGACATAGTGGTTCAGATAAAGCCAGGCATAAGTAAGGAATTGTTGTGAGATGGGAGGATGAGAACAGGTATTGTTTATCACAAAAAATATCTGGAACACGAGCAATCTCCAACTCATCCGGAGAGGAAGGAGAGATTAGCCTATACGATGGATCAGCTCATGGAGGAGGGAATCTTTGAGGATCCAAGGATCAAACTCCTCGAACCTTTTGAGGCAAGCATTGAGGACGTGTTGGAAGTACACACTAGAGAATACGTCGAATTTTTGAGAAGAGAGAGCAGGAAAGGAGGTTTTATTGACTGGGATACGAATATTCCTGTGGGTGTTTTTGAGATAGCGTTGCTTTCAGCGGGTGGAGCGATAAGGGCTGCGAAGGCTGTGCTTGAGAAGGAAGTAAAGAACTGTTTTGCGATGATAAGGCCTCCGGGCCACCATGCAAAACCCTATATCGGAGCAGGTTTCTGTTATTTGAACAATATGGCGATAATGGTTAAGTGGTTGAAGAAAAAGGGCATAAGAAAAATCCTGATCCTTGATTGGGATGCACATCATGGGGATGGGACGCAAGAGATATTCTACGATGATGACAGCGTTCTTTTTATCTCCACCCACCAGATGCCTCTGTATCCGGGTACAGGCTTTCCTCATGAGTGTGGTAGTGGGAGAGGGGAAGGATTTACGGTAAACGTACCTCTACCTCCCGGTACATCGGATGAGGGGTATATGATGGTCGTCGAAGAGATAATTCAGCCCCTAGCTGAGGAATTCCAGCCTGAATTCATAGCTGTCTCTGCTGGCCAAGACAATCACTTCACCGATCCTATAACGGGTTTGGCTTTGACTGCAAGAGGCTATGCCAATCTTATGAGTGAAGCAGTAAGGCTATCAGAGAAATACTGTGAAGGAAGGCTCGTTGCCGTTCTTGAAGGTGGCTATAGCGTTGAGTCCGCTCTGCCCTATACGAACCTCGGAATTATAGCTGCGATGGCTGGAATGGACATCTCGTGCATAAGGGAGCCGATGAACTACCTCCCTGAGCTCAGGTATAGAAAAAAGGAAGCAGCCCTCTACAAGCTTAAAGACAATATAGAGGATGTAAAAAGGGTGCATTCGAAATACTGGAAGTGTTTTTCTTAGCTGTGAATAATCATGAAGCAGATCTCTGCTGTCGACATCAGAGCTGTTGTGGAAGAGCTACAGAGTCTCGTTGGTGCGAGGATCGATAAGATCTATCACAATCCTCCCGATGAGATCAGGATAAGACTAAGAAAACCCGGTGAAAAGTTTGATTTAATTCTTGAAGCGGGAAAGAGGATTCATCTCACGAAGTTTCCGAAAGAAGCACCTCGGTTTCCCTCGAGCTTTGCGATGCTTTTGCGGAAACATCTGGAGGGGGGAAGGATAAAGGCGATTAAACAGCACGACTTCGACAGGATCGTTTTCATTCATGTCGAGAGGGAGGAGGAAAAGATACTCGTCGGAGAGTTCTTCAAGAAGGGGAACGTAATCCTATGTGATTCAGATTTCAGGGTGATCATGCCTTTGAAACCTTTTTTCAAGGTTGGTGAAGTTTACAAACTCCCGAAACCCCAGCTCAGTCCCTTTGATGTTAAAGTTGAGGATTTTAAGGAAGGTCTCAGGGATGGTGAAACAGAGATAGAGATCGTAAGATTCCTCGCCACCCGGTTGAGCATCGGTGGTCAGTACGCTGAAGAGATTTGTTTTAGGGCAAGAATGGATAAGAAAAAGAAAATCTCGGAACTGCGAGAAGATGAGATAAGGGCTTTGATGGAAGCAATAAGGACAATCTTCGAACCCGTTGAAAAAGGGGAGTTTAAACCCCATATTCTGCTGAAAGAAGGAGATTATGTCGACGTTCTGCCCGTTGAACTGAAAATCTATGAGGATTTTGAGAGGAAGTACTTTGATAGCTTCAATGAGGCCTTGGACGATTTTTATTCAAAAAAGATTATTGAAAGGGCTGAAATTGAAGAAAAAGAGAATAAGAGACTTGAAAAGATTAAGAAAAGGCTTGAAGATCAGCTGAATGCAAAAGAAAGGTTCGAGAGGGAGATGGATTTATACAAGAGGACAGGAGATTTCATCTACGAGAACTACATAAAAATCGAAGAGATTATGAAATCTTTCAGGCGAGCGAGGGAAGGGAAATCCTGGGATGAGATAAAAAAGATCGTGAAGGAAAATGAGAATCTTTCAAAGCTCGTGAAAAAGATAGATCCTGCTAAAAACCTTGTGACGATCCAGCTAGATGGATTTCAGATCGATCTCTTCCTTGATAAGAGTGTCCCGCAGATTGCCGATTTGTACTATGAAAAATCCAAGAAAATAAGACAGAAGTACGAAGGCGTTTTGAAGGCGATCGAGAAAACGAAGGAAGAGATTGAGAAAGCGCAAGGTGAGGTTAAATTTGTAAGGAGTGTTAAGGTTTCAAGGAAGAGGGAATGGTACGAGAGGTTCAGGTGGTTTTTCACGTCAGAGGGATTTCTTGTTATCGGAGGTAGAAATGCAAAAATGAATGAGGAGATAGTTTCGAAGTACATGGAGAAAGGAGATCTCTTTTTCCATACTCAAGTCCCGGGCGCTCCGGTTACGGTTTTGAAGAAGGGAATTGAGGCTGGAGATGAAAGCAAGCTTGAGGCAGCGGTGTTTGCTGCAACCTATTCAAGCTTATGGAAGGACGGAAAATACAGCGGAGAAGTTTACTACGTTACCCCAGACCAGGTTAAGAGAAGTGCTAAACCAGGAGAATATTTGCCAAAAGGAAGTTTTTACATCGAGAGAAAGAGGAATTATGTCACCGCAACAGTTTCATGCGCTGTAGGGGTTGATCTGAAAAATTTAAGGGTTTTTGGAGGGCCTTTGAATGCTGTTAAAAAATACTGTGATTACTTTGTTGAACTCGAGATCGGGAATGAAAGTCCGAATGAGATTTCTGTAAAGATAGCATCAAAGCTTGTTTCTATAGCGAAAGAGGAGGAGAAACATCTTGTTAGGGCTATAGCAACGCCTGATGAGGTTATGAAATTTTTACCTCCCGGAAAA
>QMZD01000038.1 GCA_003662985.1 Archaeoglobales archaeon
AAACCATTTTGAAACTATTTTAAACTTGCCAGAATTCGTTACCAATTTAAGTAAAGAAACTAAAAAGTTTGAAGTATACTTCAACATCCAGTTTGTTTCAAGGTAACCCGCTATACCTTTCCCTTAAGAAGTTCAGCACCCTCTTCAACCACAACCTGAGTGGGGGTTGGAAGCTTGTAACCGGCTCTCTTCAAGGCGTTTTTACCAACTTCAAAGCCCTCTGGCCTCACCCAGATGCTCATGATCTTTGTTCCTTTGAAAACCCTTGCTGCATTCCCAACCGGTCTGCCGTAAGCCATCCTCATTCCCTGCGAGATTCTGTCAGCTCCTGCCCCCACCGCCATCTTGTGTTCCCTCAGAATGTGGTGAGGATAAATTCTGAGCTTGAGATAGTAGTTGGATCCTCCAAGCCTTCTGGCAGCGAACTTATTCGCAGCGATTCTCGCAGCCTCAAGGGCGGTATCCCTAATCTGAACCGCTTCCTTGGCGACGAGCGTGAGCTTAACAGGGAATGTTGCGGTCTTATTGCCCATGTCGAACTGCCTAACTCTTATCCCTGGTACTCCATCAACGAACTCCTTTTTTGTAAGGGGTCTTTCGAGTCTTTTGAACATCCTCGCTGGCTTCCTTGCCATAGTATCACCTTCTCAGCATAAAGACGCGGTGTATTTAAGGGTTTTGCAGATTCTGATTTTAACTCAGCATTACCTTACCACTCTTTAACTTACCACCTCAAATACCTTTACGCTCCCATGCTTCGATATCAACTTTATCCCCTCAACTCCAGTCCCAACATGGAGCCTGTAGAACATAGATTTCTTGTACACTTCAAGTACATAGGCGCTATCCTGTGTATTCAGCCCCGCTATCCTCATAATAGCCTTGAACTTTCCTTTGAAAGTCTCGTTGCCAAGCATCATCTTGTCGTCGGTGATTATGTATCTAACGCCCCTCTTCTCCAGAATTTCTTTTGCGAGGGTTTCGTTATCGGTTGTAAAGAATTTAGCTGCATCTATAGCCCCAGCTTGGAAGTTGTTGCAGACTACCGGCCTTTTTGCAATGTAAAGAATCCAGTTTCCATAATCCCACCAGCTTAGTATGCCATATTCAGGCTTTTTCACCGGATTCAAATAGTCTGAAGTAGGAGGAGAAATTTCCTTTAGTTTTAAGAGCGCAGAAAGCCAGTCCTCATTCAAATCGAATTCAGTGAAGGAAAAAAATAGCCCCGTTGAAGAGATAAAAAGTATTATAACCAGAGAATATGCGATCTCCGTTTTTCCCCATATTAGATCCGATTTTTTCTTTTTTTCCAGTCTTTCTTTCTTTTTTCGTTTTTTTCTTTCTACACTCTCATCTGGCTCTGGCTCAACCTCAAAAATCGGTACGTTTGAGGCTTGCAATAAATAACAGATCCCATAGGATGCATAGATTATGGCCACTGGAACAAGTACCTCATCGAACCTCACTTGGAGCATTGAAAGGATGAACGCCAGAACAAACCAAGAGAAAAGATACAAGGAATTCTTTTCCATTTTAAGAAAATGATAAATCGAAAATGGGATCGCTATGAGAAATGCAAACATTCCAGTCTCGATTATCACAAGAAGAATTTGAAAACTTCTTGCCTCAGCTATGGTTGGAAGATACGGGCTTATACCCAGTATGTAGTTTATCCCAAGCCGTATAATCGGGAAAGAGCTTGTATAAAGTATGAATATCACAGCAATGCCGATAATAATCGTTAAGAGAGTTGCAACATTTTTGTATTTCGAGATAATACGTTTTTTCTCCTCTTCAAGTTCAAATCTAGATTTTACCTTCTTAGCTTTACTCTTTTTCCCTTTTACTTTTTCCCCGGTTTCCTCTCGGATTCCCGATTCACCTTCAAAAGCGGAGATTGCTTTCCTCTCAGCAATTAAATTGACCAACCAAACAACCAGCAAAAATAACAAGATTGCCAAATATGGAAGGGATAACTGTAGAACGCCGAATTTGGATGAGAAAGAAACAAAAGAGCTGGCTAAGACTGATGGAAAAAATGCGAGGATTATACCTCGGTAATCCATCCTACCATATCTGATTGCAAGAACAGTTATAATGGCAATAATCGAGGCGTATATGCTCCCCCCAAGCCAGGAAGCTGACAAAATAGCAAGAAAAATACCTGAAAACAAAAAATTAGTTTCCTTTTTTTCCTCCCTATTTACTCCTCTAAGGAAAAAAAGTACAGAAAGGAGGAAAATCGCTACGTTCCACCCATGATAATCGGAACTTCCTATGGAGTGAGTTGAGACAAGCTTTGGAGTCAAAGCAGCTAGAAAAGCTGAGATAATAGCAACAAATCTGTTCTCAAAGATTTCCATCGAAATAAAGTAAATGGTGGCTATCGCTATCAATCCCATGATAACTGGCAGAAGGGCAGCGAATGCCTCTGTTGCGTTAAATCCAAAAATGAGTCCGGGAAAAGCTATGACCCAGTGGTAAAGAGGGAGCCAAGCTATATTTAACCCATGAGGATAATTGAGATAACTATCAAATCCGATTCTCTGGCCAGATTTGACGATTACTTCGGCAAGCCTTAAATGATAGTAAGAATCAAAGCCATTGAACACAACGAGATTCTCTCTAAAAACACGGTTTAAATGCTGTAACCTCAGCAAGAGTCCGAGTAAAATTATCGCGAGAAAGAGGATTCTTGTATTCAGCTTGGGCATAGAGAACTTGCTGGGTTGAGAAAAAATAAATATTTCTATTGCTTTTTCCCATAGATTTAAGATATTTTATTGAGGGTATTCGATTGGACTCAACACTCTCAACTTCTCTCGGAAATCCTTTCAAGTTCTTCCAGGAACTCTGAATTCCGTTTTATAATAGAATCCTTCAATATCGCCGTTGGAGAAAATTCCAACTCTCGCCCTTTTCAGAGATCTCAACTACATTGCAACCGAGCAAAAACATAAATGTCCAGTGATGGATTTTATTTGAGGAAACTAATCTAAATAGCCCAGAGCCCTTAGTCTTTCCTTAACCTTCTCCTCCTCTTCTTCAGAGAATACTTCTTCCTTCTCTTCCTCTTCTAAGCTGGCCAGAACCTCTCTCAAAACGTAGGTTACATAGTCAGACACAGACGTGAAACCCGTGCCTTCGATTCTATTTTTTATTTTCTCATACAACTGGACCGGTATGCTAACTGTCGTATACTTCCTCTCCTTTTCCTCCATCCAATCACCTCTTAATGCTCTTAATAATATGTAATGTATTTTAATTAAAGCATGGGATTTTATAAGGTTAACCCCTCATCATCGTGGTGCTTTAACCTCCTGATTTATGATTTCTGAAACCTTATATAGAAAAAAGGAGACCTTAGCTGGAGATCGATGAAGTCCAAAAAGATCAAATGTAGATCAATTTGCAAAGGATTTGTTGAGGGTGAGGTTATAGTAAGCAGGAAAAACTTTTCCTTTCTTGGAGATGTCGATCCTGAAACTGGAATCGTTAAAGCGGAGGATAGCGATATTTATGGCGAGAGCATCTCCGGAAAGATTTTCGCCTTTCCCTCTGGTAGAGGTTCAACTGTGGGAACCTTTGTTTTGCTCAGAATGAAGAAGAATAATACGGCTCCGCTTGGGATAATAAATCAAACAACCGAACCTATAATAGCCGTTGGGGCAATAATAAGCGATATCCCGCTTGTAGATTTCGTTGATATTTCCGTTCTGAGAACGGGTATGAAAGTAAAGATGACAGCCAGCGAGGAATGCTGGATCGAAGTGGATGAGTTAGATTCTAGAAGTCCAAGATCAAAGAAAAACTTTAATCATTCCTTAAACAAATTTAAAACAAAAGTGGTGCGAGATGGTTGATGGTCCACAGGATTCTGGAGAAGAAAACAAGCTTGGAGAATTCAGAGAGATAGTTACAAAGGCTTTTGATATATACGATGAGGAAAAGTTACCGGATGGCGTACGTTTTTACGTAAACCCGAAGAGTAAGGAGGCGGTTGAGGGATTCAAGGAAGAATTAATTCATTTTTTGCCTCATTACCATGTCGAAGTAAACTACAAATACGGGGAAATGGTGTTAGAGATAAGAAGAGCTAAAGAAGAAAAGGAGAGAAGGTGGATTAATATCATCCTGCTCATCGCAACGATTTTCAGCACAACTTTCGTTGGTGCATCCTTCACCCCCGATTTCAATATCCTTGAAGGGATAAAGTTCTCCCTCGCGATAATCTTCGTACTTGGCAGCCACGAGATGGGTCACTTCCTTGCAGCCCGCTACTGGGGGATGAAGACGACACTCCCATACTTCATCCCGTTCCCAACGATTGTGGGGACTCTGGGAGCGGTTATCAAACACAAAGGACCCATACCGAATAGAAATGCCCTCTTTGACGTTGGAGTTTCAGGGCCGATTGTCGGTGTTGTGGCTTCAATTCTCATCACAGCAATCGGACTTACGCTCCCTTACCAGCCCGCAGAGGGTGGAAGTTATATCGAACTCGGAACACCTCCACTTTTTGATGCCATATCCTCTTTGATTAAACCCTCTGTTGATTTTATCCATCCTATAGCCTTCGCGGGATGGGTTGGCATGCTTGTCACCTTCTTCAATCTTCTTCCAGTGGGTCAGCTTGATGGTGGACATGTCATGAGGGCCATGATCGGAGAAAAGGCAGAGTACGTTTCTAAATTCATGCCTCTCGTTCTCATAATTGGAGGTTGGATCTACTCTTTCCTCACGAGACAAGAATCCATCCTGATCTTTTGGGGAATAGTTGCTTTGATATTTTCTCTCCAGAGACATCCTCAGCCACTTAATGACAAGATTCCAATCGATCGGAAAAGGATAATCACAGGTGTATTCGCTTTTGTAATCGCTATTCTCTGTTTTAACCCCCTACCCATCAAGTCTCTAGGCTGAAGACACACGGGGAAATTGAAAGATGTCCGAAAAAATTTTGAATGTGAGGTTCTATGAGATAAATAACGTAAATTAAAGAAGGTGATTTCACTGAAGATAGAGATCGGAAGAGTAAAAGAGGTTATGGAAATGGTACTTGAGAATGACCTGAGCTACCAGAACTCCGACGCCGCTGCTATTCTGTTCCCTTTAATGATTGATGATGGGCTTAAGCTAATCATGATTATGCGCTCAAAAAACCTGAAGAGGAGTGCAGGCCATATAGCCTTCCCCGGAGGTATTAGAGAGGGGGAGGAGACTCCTATCGAGACTGCTCTAAGAGAGACCGAAGAGGAACTCGGAATCGAGGCATCTAAGGTAGAAGTTCTGGGATATCTCACTCCAAAGGAAGTAATGGAGCTAGGAATTAAAATACATCCTGTTGTAGGAATATTTGAAAAATCTGAGATTTTTCCAGATACTTATGAGGTAAAAAAAGTTCTGATAGATGATTTTTTCAAGGTTTTGAGGACCAGGCGGATTGCCGACTGGGGGCCAAACTATGAGTGCGATGGAGAGCTGGTGTGGGGTGCTTCAAGCAGAATTCTCGATGATTTCTATTTGAGAATTGTGAGGAGATTCGGAAGTGTGGATAACTTTGAGATGCAGTTTCTGTAAATTTTCCACTAAAATTTGAAAAGCGTTCCAAGGAATACAAATCGGCATGGGTTCTTACTAAAGTGGTTAAAACCGCATTAAAATCCCTAATTCTTGAGAAATTAGCAACCAGTTAAAAAACCGATTAACGAATCGATAAAGAAATAATTTATAAATTGTCACTAGAATTTATCATCAGAATGAGACTTCTTTCACTCGGTCTTGGAAAAAAGGGGTGCAGAATTGTCGGGTTGCTAAACAGAAACGGAGAAAGGATTAACGATATAAACCTTTTTAAATGCTATGCAATCCATAGAGAGTTACCTTTCCTGAGTGCGATCGATTTACCAGAATCAAACAAATTCACAGCCTGGCTTGATGACGAGGCTGCAAGGAGTGTGATCAATACCATATTCTCCCGAAACGAATTTTTCGAGGCATCACTTTTAATAACCGAGTTAATGGATGATTATGGATTCAACTTCGCTTTAAGAATAGGAGAGGAACTTATGTCCCTCTCCGAGGATCCAGTGATGATTCTAGCAATTCTCCCTTATCTAGAGGTGGGTTCGAATTACGAGGAGATCAGAAGAAGACTCAAGCTCCTTAACGAATCTTCCCATTTCTTGATCCTTTTTGAAGACAGGGAAAATCTTGATCGGATGATTCTCAATTCGATGAACATGATGGCCCTTGTTGGAGAGATAGATCTAAAAAAGAAGATTTCTGGTGAGGTCGTTATCGATACGAGCGATGTTTTCAACTCCCTTATGAAAAAAGGTCTTTCTAGCGTTGGATTTTCATCAACTGAAATTAAAAAGAGTTTCCTTGATAAACTTGCTTTTTGGAGAGAGGAGGAGCCCGCAAAAAGAAAGTCTGACAGAATGGTTAAGCTTCTAAGAAGAGCAATAGAGGAGAACTTGAGTGCGAGATGTGACCTCTCAACTGCAAAAAGTGTACTCGTCCTTTTTGAGGGAGACCCCGGTAACATAACAATGGATGGTATGTTCTCATGTCTTACCCTTGTAAACCAAAAATTCCCACGAATCGAGCTGAGATATGGTGACTATCCCGTGCCCGGTTCCAGAAATTTAAAAGCAATGATTCTTTTTTCGGGTATGACCGGATTTAAGTACTGATTTAAATTAAATTTAAATTAAGTTATATAATAAAATAAAAATCTAAGTAACTACCCTCGCCCCGTTTTCTTCAACGATAAGTGTGTGTTCCGCCTGCGAAACTAGACCTTTCTCAATCTCTGCCAGCACCGGATAGTCCCTCAGTATTCCTTCCCTAACGAGCTTACTCATAATTATGTTCGGTGCCTTTTTAAGCCATCTTTTGGCGAAGGGGAGAGTTTTGTATTTCTCTACCTCTTTAAGAATTTCTCTTTCTTGTTTCATCCTCACGGGTCTTTTAGCAATGACTGAATAGATCTCGGTTTCTCCCCTCTCGCTAACTTTTCCAACGCCCGTTGTTGCGAAAGGTTCAATCGCTATGACCATACCTTCTTCTAACTTAACTCCCCTGTTAGTCTTGTAGTTGAAGATTGTTGGGGGCGCATGGGTCAAGTATGGTAGAAGACCGTGTCCCGTAAGATTTACGATGGGTTTGAAACCCATATCCCTTATTTCTCTTTCAATCGCCTCACCTATTGCAGACGTGTCCGCTCCTGCATAAACCTCATTGATTGCACTCTCTAAGGCTTTTTCAGCAGCTAAAACTAGGTCTTCATTGTCTCCTAGATCTATCGTTATAGCAGTATCAGCGATTATTCCATCGATATGGGCTCCTATGTCAAGCTTAACAACATCCCCTTCCTTGAAGACCCTATCATCATCCTTTTTAGGCGTAAAATGAGCTGCATCGCTATTTATCGAAATGTTGCATGGGAAAGCTGGTTCAGCTCCGAGTTCTCTAATTCTATTCTCAACGAATTCAGCGATTTCGAGGAGTTTGATGTTGGGTTTTATAAGGGGTTTCACCTCTTGCTTAACTTGCTTCAGAATCTCCCCAGCCTTTATCGTTTTCTCATGAACCTCTTCTACTTCATCCACGACTTCATCCATACTTCTGAAATCCCTCCGGAAGTTTAAAAATCTAACTCAGAATTGAAACAACATTGTAAAGGAGATTGGCAGAACTCACAGCAGGAGTGGTAAAGCCAAGAACGCTGATCTGAGAGGAACGAATCAAAGCACCTAACACTCCAGCTTGGGATGTAAAAAGCGAGATAAGAAAAGCGAGTAGAGTAAATACGTATTCGCTTATTGCCATTAAAATCCAACTCTTAAAATTCAACTCAGCTGCAATTTTCAGCTACAATTTTACCCAATCGTCATACTTCGTCAGAACTTCGCATTCATTAGCCTTGACAACGACGGTGTCCTCAACCCTGACACCACCGACTTTACGATAGTAAAGCCCCGGCTCAACTGTGAAGACCATCCCCTTCTTTATCACGTCCTCGTTTTCGAAAATCCTTGGCTCTTCATGGACTTCAAGCCCTACTCCATGCCCGGTCGAATGTATAAAACCCTCACCACTCTTGCTTTTGATGGTCTTATATCCCCTCTCCTCCAAAATATCGCAAACGGTGTGATGAATTTCCTTTGCTATAATTCCATCCCTGATCTTCGAAATCGCGGCATTCTTTGCCTCTATAACCGCCTCAAGCATATCCTCAATTTCAGGATTTTTTTCCAGCAAAACGGTCCGTGTAAAATCGGAGTAGTATCCGCTCTCTTTGTTTTTTGGAAAGATGTCGATGATCACATGATCCTCTATCCTTCCCCTCCCTATATCATGGGGATCAGCGCTAAGCATCCCGCTGGAAACGATCGTCTCTTCAGCGATGAAACCTGCTTTGAAGAGGAAAAGTTCGATCTCGTTCCTTACCTCTTCACAAGATTTTGCTTTCCTCAATAGTTTTAAAGCATGTTCAAAGGATTTTATTACTGCATCACTTGTCTTCTTTATTTCTTTCACCTCTTCTCTCCTCTTAACAGCCCTCAGCTTCGAAAAGGGGTTTTCTATAACTTCCACATCCATTCTCTCTCTAAAGTAAAAAGAGAGGAACGATGGAAAGTCATAGGGAACAAGAATCTTTCTCCCACCATGGGTTCTTATCAGCTCAAAAAGGGTTTGACAGAGTGCCTCTGAGGGATTCTTCCTCTCCTCCAGTATCTCATAGAAACCTAAATCCTTTAGAGATGCGATCTCCTTTACTTTGCTTTCCCTCTCAGCCCTCCTCTTCTCCATTTCATGTACGACGAGTAAATCGGTGCCATCATCGCCGATCATATAAAAGGCTGGATCTGGAATTTTGAAGCCCGTAGCGTAGAAAAAGTTCGCATTCTTGCTGGAAGCGTAGATTACAAAAAACTGAGCATCATGCTGTCTGAGAATCTCAGGAATCATGTTTTTCACTCGTTCCCGATTCTTAAAGCTTTTTTGATTTGAGGTTAGCGAGTTTAAGATTTAAGATTCGATCTAATGCCCAAACTAAAGTCAGAGATTTAACCCTAAAGTTAGTCTCTACCTAAGCAGTCATGAAAGCGGTCAATTAAGTCGCTAAAACGGAGTCTAACGATCCTTCCATCAAAATATATTTCAAACTCTTCATCGCTTCCGATTTCAATTTTACTTGCAGGGATTTAAGCTCTCAGCCCACATAATGTTACCAACGCGTAGGCCCTTATTACCACATCCCAGTGTTCGAGAAAAGGCGTCAACTCCTCAATCGGATCTGGATAAGCATCTCTCATATTCTCAGCGGCTCTCCCTATTCCATATATCACATACTTCAATTCAACCTCTTCGTTCCTGAGAAGAGAGAGTAAGATGTTTTTGAATCCCTCAAAGGCAATAGGGGCATTTCTGCCGATTTCACCGATTGCAAGAGGTGCCCCTCTACAGTAAGCCCCAGATTCGTCCCTCAGATGCCAGAACAATCTCCTGAGAATTTCCCTAACGAATTCAGCCTCATCTTCCTTTTCAAGCACACCACAAATTATTCCCAGAGCTTCGGCAGCGTAAAAAACGAAAGGTTCTGATCCGTAAAGAAAGGAAATAATGGTCGAGGCCGTCCTCTTTTTTTTCTCAGCAGAGGCTACCTCATCATACATTCTCGCTTCGATGAGGCGTCTAAGGCCATTTTTGTCTATTTTATATGGTTTGGACATAGTCAGAACCAATTTAATTTCTTAATCTCGCCTTCAAAGAGGGTTTATCTCAAAGAGGCAGTAATTGTCCCCTGTCCCCCAGCATTTTGTTTCTATTACCTCATGTCTCCTACCCGTGTTCTTAAAAAGTATCCCCT
>QMZD01000039.1 GCA_003662985.1 Archaeoglobales archaeon
ATCTTGGGAGGGAGAAGAGCTACCCTTTGACCTTTTAGTAGTCGTACCACCCAATGAGGGTGAGCCTATTTATGAAGATTTACAAATTGCTGATCCAACAAATTTTGTTATAGCTGACAAACATAAATTGGTGGTTGAGAAATACCCAAACGTATTTGCTATAGGAGATTGTGCAAACTATCCAACCTCTAAAACAGCTTCTGGTGCAAGAAAACAGGCTGAAGTGTTAGCTAACAACTTGGTTGCGATGATAAGAGGTAAAGAGCCCAAATATCAGTATACTGGACATATCATTTGTCCAATAATAACAAGATTTGGGAAAGCACTGTTTGCAGAGTTTGACTATGAAAAGTCAATTTCTCCAGCTGAAGAGATGTGGTCTAACTGGGTACTCAAAATCTACATGCTCAGACCACTTTACTGGAGCTATATGCTCAAAGGGCTCATCTGACATTATTTTATTTGCAAGGTGAGAAAAATGACTGAAATCAAAAAAACATTAGGTGACATGGATGGTGAAGTTGTGTACACTTTAGAGGCCACAAAAGAACTAGTCACAGAATTGCTCCCACAAATAAAGAAACTTACAGAAGAACTAAATCCTGCTTTAACTGAACTGAGGAAGAATCTGGATAGGGATGAAACTTTAATGTTGGTCAACAAGCTCTCAGAGAACATTGACACTTTTTTGAAGTTCGTAAACATTCTTGAAGCAACAAAGGAGTTAACAGATCAGGCGCTTCCTAATATTAAGATGCTTGTAGAGGAGCTAACCCCAAGATTGAACACAATTCGAGTTTTGATTGATGACGATGATACTTGGGAAATAATAGAACATTTGCTGAGTTTAAAGAGACCAATTATAAAGTATATGGATGCTTTGTTAAGAATTGAGGAAGTGGGCTATCGTGACATGACGTTATTGGATACAACTCTTGACTTCCTCGTTAAATTCTCAGTGATATCAAACCAACCCTCTTTCCAGCAATTTTGGGAAGGAGTTGTAAATGCAATACATCTAATGAACGATGCCGAAATTAAAAAAGTCTCTACCCTTGGATTGTTTGCTGCATTAAGAGATGAGGATGTCCAAAAGGCGATTGGCTCAATTATGGTCTTTCTAAAAAGCCTAGGAAAAAGCATTCCTTAGGGATGTGAAACACTGGGATGTTAGGTGGTTTGTTATTAAGGCTGAAACATTAAAATCTGAACAACTAAGAGTCAAAATTGGCAACTATTTATGCTTTGAGTGAATTGGGTGATGAAAGAGCAGTTGATAAATACGTTAAAAGAGGTCTCGATTTCAAAAAATTCTCTAATTCAACCTCAGCATTGAAAGGTTCGAGTTCAATGTAGCTTTATAATAAGTAGTATGTACTAGAGTTTTCAAAATAATCGCAAGTTTTTTCTCATCAATTTAGTATATTTCCTTCAATAATTTTTTATGAGATGTGCTGCATCACCTTCATGCAGGCCTTAGGAATTGCATCTAAGACAGGTTTAGATAACCCTATCTTGACTACGTCTGGTATATCCTCAACTTGACATGCTATAATTATTACTTCCACTCCACAGCCTTTAAGCTCTCTCAGTAGGTTAGAGGTTAGAGGTAAGTGAAAATTGAAGTCATCAATTTTACTTTCTTGTATCTCTTCGATAGATATCTCGAAAATCTCTCCAGGGGTTTTGCCAAGGTCAATAGAATCTATGATGATTACTTTTTCTGGTCTTTTCTCAGTTAGGAGAAGATTAAAGATTATGCTTCTAACTCCAGTACCCACATCTAATGCGCACGCATCACTGGGTAAATTGTAGTCTCGTAATTTTTCGACTACGGCAGGGCCAAAACCGTCATCACCCAGAAGCATATTTCCACATCCAAGGATTAAAACTTTTTTTAAACAATAATCCGGTACTTTCATTTTCTCAGACCTCAAGTTGTTGGTTTTTGGAAAATTTTTTATATGAACTTCACTTAAATTTTTTTGGAGGTGGATGAATGACTATTAGAATAGCCGAAGAATGGCTTGCTAAGTGTGGTGGCTGTGAGGTAACAATTTTAGATGTGGGCGAAGCAATTTTAGATTTACTTCCAAAGATTGAGTTTGTACATATGCCAGTTATAATGGACCACAAATACTATGGTCAAACAGGAGAGAGAGCTGAGATAGAGATCCCTGAGGCTGACATAGGAATAATAGCAGGAGGGATTAGAAACGAAGAACACAGAGAAGTAGCTAAAATAATGAGAGAAAAATGCAAAATTATTATAGCCCTTGGTTCTTGTGCCTGTTTTGGAGGAATTCCAGCCTTAGGAAATATGTTCAAATTAGATGAAATCTATGATAAGGTTTATAGAGGCACAAAGAGTACTGAGCCTGGAGACGCGCCTTCCGTAGATCTTCCACATCTAACAGACAGGGTATACGCTATAGACGAAGAGATAAAAGTAGACGTTTACCTTCCTGGATGTCCAACTCACTATAGTCATATTGCAGAAGCGTTAACTGCCCTAATCGAAGGTAAGCCATTTAAACTGGCCGAGAGAAGTGTATGCGACGATTGTCCACTCATAAGAGAGAAAAAGGCTGTTGCAACGATAAGAAGAAATCTTGAGCCTTTAGATTACGATCCAACGAAACTAGATAAAACACGCTGCCTAATGGAGCAAGGAATCCTATGCTTAGGTCCAGTTACAAGAGCTGGATGTGGTGGGCCAGATAAGACACCAAGATGCATTAGTGTAGGTATACCATGCGAAGGATGTTTTGGGCCCATAAGACCAGGAGCTAACCCGATGGTAGAGATGATGGGTGCTCTGTCAAGTATAGGCTTAGACCCGAAACAAGTACTTGATAGAAGAGCGACACTTCAAAGATTTATAGGAGCACACAATAGGTTAAGACCCCTTCCAACGAGGTGATGAAAATGGGAAAGAAAATTGTTATAGACCCTACAACTAGATTAGAAGGCCATGCAAAAGTGCAGATATTCCTCGACGATGAGGGAAATGTTACAGACGTTCAGTTCAATACAATTGATTTGAGAGGATTTGAAAGATTTTGTATCGGAAGACCTGTAGAAGAGCTTCCAAGAATAACCCCCCGAATATGCGGCGTTTGTCCTTGGGCACATCACATGGCTTCTGCAAAAGCAACCGATGCAGTTTTTGGAGTGGATATACCCGAAGCTGCTAAAAAGATTAGAGAGTTGGCTTACAGCATATATTTTATAGAAGACCATACTCTGCATTTCTACTTCCTTGCTGGACCAGACTTCATAATGGGTCCAGACGCTGATTATAATGAAAGAAACATAGTTGGGATCGCAAAGAAGGTTCCTGATATAGCCAAGAGGGTTATAAAGATGCGCTGGATGGCTCAGATGATGTGCCAAACACTAGGTGGTAGAGCAATTCATCCGGTGTCAGCTGTACCAGGAGGGTGGAGCAGACCTATAACTAAGGATGAAGCTGAGAAGATGAAAGAGCAGATAAGGGAACTCCTCGATTTTGCCGTCTTCTCTATAAAATATGCAAAAGAGAACATATTCCCGAATTACATCGACGAGATCAAAAATTTAGGAGTGATAAAGACAAGCTTCTTGGGCTTGGTAAAAGATGGAAAAATGAACTTCTATGATGGTACACTTAGAATTATACATGCAGACGGGAGCACCGAGGAGTTTGCCCCAAGTGATTACTTAGATTACATTTCAGAAAAAGTGATGCCTTGGACTTATATGAAGTTTCCGTACTACAAGAAGGCAGGAGATTTTTCGATGGACCTGGAGAATCCGATTGGAATTTACAGAGTAAACGCCCTCGCTAGGATTAATGTCTGCGATGAAATAGCTACTCCTTTGGCAAATGAAGAGTTGAAAGAGTTTAGAAAAGAGTTTGGAAGACCAGCTCAGCAACCGTTGCTATATCATTGGGCAAGGCTAATAAATTTACTCTATGCTGCAGAGAGGGCTGCGGAACTGATTGAAGACCCAGATATAACTAAATCTTCAAAAGAAATCAGGGTAAAAGTCGAACCTAAGGCTGGAAGAGGAGTAGGTGTAGTTGAGGCTCCTCGTGGAACTTTAATCCACGACTATGAAACAGATGAGAACGGCTTGATAAAGGATGTTAACTTAATAGTAGCAACACAACAAAACAATGCAGGGATACACATGGCGATGAAGAAAGCTGCAATGCAGCTCATCAAGAATGGTAAATATGACCAAGGAATACTAAACAGAATAGAAATGATGTATCGTGCCTATGATCCTTGCCTTGCCTGCGCTACCCACAACTTGGTAGGAAAGGTGGAAATTGTAGATTCCAAAGGTAAGGTGATCGAGATACTAACAAAAGGTTGAGAAAATGGTAGAGAACGCTAGAACATTCGAAGGCAAAAAATATATGTGGGATGGACTAATCTACGAGAGCGAGGAGGAAGCTAAAAAAGCTGCTGAAACTTATGCAAAAGATGATTTTGAGACAAAAGTGGTAGAGGAAAAAGGAAAGTACTTCGTTTACAGTAGGAGGGTTGTCACCGAAATAATATTAGAGTAGTCTTTAACTTTTTATTATTCTTTCTATAATCTCATCTCTAGGTATTATAGATATAGCTGCCACCTCTTTTGGGTCGAAGCCCATACATAGCGCTAGGAGTTGATTATAGTCGAAAACTGGTATCGAATAGTTTCCTTTGCCTTTCTCAGTCAGCTCTTTCTGTATCTCATCAAAATGCAGTAAACAAGTTATACATGAAACAACTATGAGGTCTGCATCTGTTTCTTCTTTAATAGCATCCAACTTCTTTTTAGTATATTCTACCGCCTCAATGTGGGCTCGACGTTTAAACCCTCCCGCTCCACCACAGCATTGGAATTCTCTGCTGTACCTGGGGACTTCTGCCCCAAGCGCCTCTATCAATTCTCGTAACATATATGGTCTTTCTGGATTGTCAAATCCCAAGACATTGCTTGGTCTTAACATATGGCATGGTGAGTGAGCTATAACCTTGATGCCATCTAATTTTATATTAATACTCCTACTGATTTTCTCTGTTCCCACATCATTGTAAAGCACATCAATGATGTGACGAACATCTGATTTTCCTTCAAATTTCTTACCAGCTACCTTAAGCATTTCGTTAACCTTTTTTCTTTTTTCTTCATCCCTCAAAAGACAGTCTCTACCCAGTTTTAATGAACTGTAGCAACTACCACACTCAACCATTATGTCAACTCCTATTTCTTCTGCAATTGAAATGTTCCAAGCATTTATTGCAAGTGCAGCATACTCATCGGCTGAAGGGTAAGTACCAAAAGCCGGACAGCAGGCAGATCCTTTCACATCAACCAATTCTACTCCTAATTTTGGCATCGTTTTTCTTATTGCCTGCTCAACATCTGGCCTTATTGCAGGGATGTTGCACCCAAGAAAGAATCCATATTTGAACACAGGCATCACCCCACCCCAAACATAAAACCGTATTCTTGTACTATTTTAGAACACTTGAGCATCTCTTGGAATTTCTTTAGCAATTCTGGGAATTTCGCTACAGTAGGTGGTACTTCTTCTAGACCCAGTGATTTTCTCAGTTCAGGCACGTTGGCAACATTTTGCGTGTGCCCTGTTTTAAATATCTCTCCCAGTGCTGGCGGTATATATGTGGGGTCCTCTTTTGCTTGCCATCTCCTTATTGCAAGGCAGACCTCAAAAGGTTTCACGCCTCTTGGACATCTCTCCTCACATGCTGTGCAAGTCACACACATCCAAACACTATCCTCCTCAAGTAATTCATCTCGTAAACCTAGATGTATCATGTGAATCAGTTTTTTTATTCTTAGGGGCATTTCTGCTGTCGCAGCAGGGCAGTCTGCTACGCAAGTCCCACACTGAAAGCACTTCAAAATATCTTCTCCACCGAGTTCTATAATTTCATTCACAAGGGTTCTATCCGCTTTTGTCAAATCAATTGCCATATATACAACCTCCTACGTTTTATAAGGGCTAGGACCCAGTTTTTTCAACTCTTCCGTCATTTCTTTTACTACTCGTGCAAATTTTGGACCTTCTCTAGCAGAAAACCATTCCAGCCTAAATCTCTCAGGTTCTAAACCGAAGTCTTCCAGCATGAGTTCTATGGCCTCTGCCCTGTCTTTAGCTCTTTCGTTTCCAGAAATATAGTGGCAATCTCCAGGATGACAACCAGCTATAATTACACCATCCGCACCCTTCGTTAGAGCATTTATAACTAAATTTGGATGGACCATTCCAGAACATGTCACCCTAATTATCCTCACATTAGGCGGATATTGAATGCCGCTAGCACCAGCTAAATCTGCTGCGGCGTAAGCGCAATACTTACAGCTAAATACCACGATTAACGGTTCATATTCTTCCATTTAGCCCACCTCCAATGCAGCATCAACCATTGCTTGTATTTGGTCTAGAGTAAAGCCTCTCACAAATATCCCTCTCTTTGGACAGGTTGCTTGACAAACTCCGCAACCCAAGCATAAAGCCTCGTTTACCTCAACCGTCTTCTTTATCGTCCCTTCTCTCATGTATTCTATCAACGTGATTGCCTTTCCTGGACAGGGTTCTACACAATATGCACAACCATCGCAGTTTTCGTCGACAACAAAGGCTTTGATTGGCTCTATTATCACTTTATCTTTGGTTAATAATGTACATGCCCTTGCAGCTGCTCCACAAGCTTGTGAAATGCTTTCCTCTATCGACTTAGGAGAGTGAGCCATTCCACATAGATATATACCTTCTAATATATCTATTGGTCTTAGCTTTGTATGAACTTCTAGGAAGAATCCATTTTTGTCGAGTGGTATTTTGAGCATCTCTGCTAGTTCTTTATTTTCTGGTCTTGGAACAGTTGCTGCACTTAATACCAAAATGTCTGGTTCTATAATTAATTCGTCACTTAACACCTCATCAAATATAAAAACTCTGAGTTTTCCATTTTCTTTTACAACCTTTGGCATATTTTCATCAGTATAGGTAATAAATATTACTCCCATTTCAGCAGCTTTTTTATAGTAATCCTCGGCAAATCCATAAGTCCTAATATCTTTATTTATAATGTAAATGTTTGCATCTGGAGAGACCTCTTTTATCTTTAGAGCATTCTTTATCGCTACCGAGCAGCAAATCCTACTGCAGTAAGTTCTTTCCTCATTTCTACAACCCACGCACTGGATCATCACGACATTCTTTGGCTTTACTTCGTTTTTTACAAGTTTTTCTTCTAATTCTACCTGAGTCATTACTCTATCATCTTCCCCATACAAGTACTCCTTTGGTTTATATTCCTCTGCACCTGTTGCAACTATAATAACACCGTGTTTCAGTTCCTTTTCCTCCTTATCTTGAGTTATTACTGTGGTAAAGTTCCCAACATAACCCTCCACACTCTTAACCTTTGTATTGGTATAAACATTTATTAGAGGGTGGTCATTAACCTCCTTTATTAGATTTTTGAGGAAGTCTTGAGGATCCTCTCCATTAAGCAAATAATAAATATGTCTAAGGTTTCCTCCCAGTTCCTTCTCCTTTTCAATCAGATAACACTCAAAACCCTGCTTTGCAATCTCTAAGGCAGCAACCATTCCTGCCAAACCACCACCAATAATCAATGCCCTCTTATCCATATCTATTTCTCTTGGTACTAGAGGCTCTAGCAATCTCGCTTTTGCTATTGCCATCCTAATTAAATCCTTTGCTTTTTGCTCGGCTTTTTCTGGCTCGTGCACTGAAAAACATTGCTCTACAATATTGACCACTTCAAGCAAATAAGGATTTAGACCAGCTTCCTTTAGGATACTTCTAAGCTTGAGCTCATAGGTTCTTGGAGTGAAGCCTGCAACTACAACACGATTTAGATTGTATTCCTTGATTGCCTTCTTCATCCTTTCGTTGGCCTCTTGGGAGCAAATAAACATATCTTGATCTGCGTATACCACATTAGGCAAGGTTTTTGCGTATTCTGTGATTTTTTCGACGTCTTTATCTATACTACAGCGAGATACAAAAACACCTATCCTTGGCTCCTCCCCTCTTACGTTCTTTTCTGGAGGATATTCCTTAGAAGCAACAAGCTTTCCTCTCTCGGAAACTATGATACTAGAAGCCTTTGCAGCAGCACCAATAGCCTGAGCTATGCTATCTGGGATGTCCTTTGGACCACTGAAATGTCCACAGACATATATCCCAGGTCTGGTTGTTTCCAATGGATTTAGGGGGTCTGTCTTACAGAAGCCATATTTATTTAGTTCTATTCCAAGCACTTCGGCCAATTTTTGTGCATCTTCTGGAGGTTCAATACCTGTCGACAATACTACGAGGTCAAATTCTTCTTCCATGGTTTTTTTGCCCTCTGTGTAGTATGTTACTCTTAAATTTTTGTTTGGAAGTTCATCTACTTTGGCGACTCTTCCCCTAATATATTTAATGCCGTGCACTTCTTTTGCCTTATCCGCATATTCTTGAAGCTCCTTACCAAAAGTTCTAATATCCATGTAAAATATGACACAATCTAAGTTGGGATTACTCTCCTTAGCCATAATTGCTTCTTTGATAGCATATAAGCAGCATACTGAAGAGCACCATGGATTTGTTTTTTCGTCTCTTGAACCCACACACTGGATAAAGGCTATTCTTTTCGGTTCCTTACCATCGGAAGGTCTCTTCAGCCCCCCGCCATTCAAGCTCGAAGTGAAAACAAGCCTCTCAAATTCCTCACCAGTTATTACATTTGAATATACATCATATCCATATTCAGGTTTCTTATTTGCATCAAAAACTTTGCCACCTAGAGATAATATTATAGAACCCACTTTTAATTCGATTTCCTTACCTTCTCTTAGGATAGTAACATTAAAGTTCCCCGCTTCTCCTGAGATCCCCTTAACTTCAGAATTAGTCAGCACATCAATATTGTCATTCCATCTAACTGCCTCTATCAACTCGGGAAGTTCGCATGTACCGCATCCCACCTGAGTGTATGTTTTTTCGTTTGGAAAGAATCTGTTACAAATTTTACATGCAAAACATTCTAGTTTAACAATTTCTCCGCCTATCTCTGGTGATTTCTCCACAAGATAAACTTTAAAACCGGAATCAGCCAGATTTAAACTTGCGTGTATCCCAGCAATACCTCCGCCTATCACGAGAACTGTTCCGATCTTTGTCATTTTCCACCTCCTTAATATGAAGTCTTTCAATTTCATTTAATTCCGTTATATATATTTTACTACTTAAGGGATTAGACCACTTATATTACTCTATTATTAAGGTATATGTCTTATTATACCAAATGAGTTCATATAGGCAAAAATACCTTAATTTTAAGATTAGGTGTTCCTTTCTAACTACATTCTAATAATCTAACAAGTTATTAATAATATAGATGACTAAAAACTTGATTACATTAGCAATAGAATTAGTTTAAATTCAATATTTTAAAGAAAGTTGTTGAGATATCTCATTGTAAAATAGCTAAAGAAAAGAAGAAAGCTTGGAAAAACTTCTTAATTTACTGAAGATATACGATTTCATGATTAAAATTGAGAAGGATTATTCAGAAAGGCAGTAGACCTTATTTGGTAAGGGGCTGTCAAGTTAACACCTCCAATAGTTATAGAACACCATAAAACTCTCCAACCAGCTTTGAACTGAATCAAAGGAACTATTATACGGAAATCTGTTCCAAAATCTTTTCGTTCTCTCCTTAAACCTTGAGAAGAAACCTTCAACAGCATTTCTTAGCCAAGTTTCATGTCTATAACTTA
>QMZD01000040.1 GCA_003662985.1 Archaeoglobales archaeon
GATCATTCGAGATTACCTAAGTTTTAAGTTCGACTGAACTGGAGTTAATCTGAAGGACTAGTCCTTTTTCGATAAAGGAGCTTTGAGAGCTTTGAGATTCTATGGGAGCATGTTAAGAGTTTTAAGGAGTTTTGGGGGTCTTAAGGATTCTTGAGGTCCACTCTGGCTCTACTATCTGCTAATAGTCTTGGTTCTACTACTATGGAATTTTTACAGAAATTTTTACGGCTTAAACTATAGGGCGGTAAGTGAAAGCAGAATGAACGTTATTCCCAATGATATCAAGAAAATTCCACATCCCTTTCTAAATTTCTCAAAAGCTTCAGCGGTTTTAATAACGTTCTCTTTCAGTTTAATCGTTAAAAAACCTATAAGGATTATCCAAATCGTCGTACCAGACCAAAAACTGAGAATTACAACTATCGAAAGCAACAGAGTCTTCATTAGCGCTGCATAAACTATCGCTACCCATAAAGTAGGACAGATTGTTGCAAATCCAGCAACCAGGCCTAGCAAAAAAGTGGAGCCATATTTGTGTTTAATTTTTATCTGAAACTGAAGCCTTGGCCAGTTAAACCTGATCCAAGAGCCATATAACACTATTACCACACTCATAAAAGTTCTAACAATGCCTATATAAAGTTGGGACTGGACGATAAACGATCCAAGATAGAATGCTAATACCGTCAACACCAAGTATGGAAATAGCCTGGAGACGGAGAATATCAAGGACGCTTTAACGGCTGCTGACACGTAGAATTTATGTGCTATATGGGGTATCAAAATTAACCCACAAAAGGTCACGCAGGTAACCCCGGTGGTCAATCCGAGTATGAAGTTTATAATTGCCGCTTCATAAAAACTAGGGGCCCAAACATAATGGGAGAGTTCAACACCCAAAAGCAGGTATAGTACCAAATACAAGAAGAGAGTTAGAATGCCAATATAAAAAAGATCTTTTTTTATAGGTTTGCTAGCTACCTCAATTTCTTTACCCTCTACCTTACCACCCTTTAATCTTTTCACTCCGAACAAAGCGACCAAAAATAGAGACAACAAAATTAAACAGACAATTGGAGGCAACTTCTCATTTTCCTCACTTTTCTCTATTTTCAAACCCCACATAAGGGAGTTTTTAACCAGCTCTTTACCATCCAGAGTTATATTTCTTAGGGAGGTCTTGTACGAATCGGAAATTATTGAGCGATAACTGTATACAGCTGAAGCTGTTACAATGATCTTATTATCAGCGCTAGGACCGGCAAAAGTTTCCACTGCCATTACGACGTACCCTTCCCTACTTTTCATAGCCTCCTCTTCAAATTTCCAAGGTTCTTTCCCGCAAATACATGGTGAGTGAAGGGGTAGTTCGCCAAGGGGACATTTGTAGACCTCATGGGCAAAGGGAATTGAGCTACCATTTAGCGTGGTAAGAATACCACCTTCACCACTCTTGAGTACCCAAAATATATTTTTAGTCGAGGCATTTTCGAGGGCTAAATACGTTTTCACGGGGATAAAGCCGAAAATATTGTCGTACCCACAGACTATAGTCGAATAGTAGAAGAGGACTCTCTCTATGTTGTTACTGATATCTAGTTCATCGTTTACAACATCTGCAATAACATACAACGGTTCAGAATACGGAGAGTACTCAATCAAGGTTAATGGCTCTAACCTCAATCTCGAATCAACTCTTGTTAATATTTTATTTGCAAAAATTATTTTAGATTGATTAGCATCACTTGTGCCCGAAACCCATAACATTTTCCCTCCTTTTTTAAACCAGTTGAACAAAACCTCAAGCTCTTCATCCCTTAAATTTGAACCAGCATCTATGATCAACCCATCAACATCATCCAAAATACTTTCATTAAATTCTTCAATTTCAACAAAATCATATCCAAGTTCTTTAATAACTCTTTCTAAATCATCTAGAGCCTCTTTTCCCTGATTGTGTGAGATATCGACTGCTATCTTTTGAGCAGAAACACTAGGGACAGATAAGAGGAGGAGTGTTAGAAGAAAAAAAATGAGAAAATAATATTTTTTCAGCTCTCTGTCACTGGTGTTTTGTATAATGGCCATCTATCCATAAACCAACAGTGGTACACTAGGGGAACTATCCACCAAGTCGCCCACACCAAAGCGAGTTGTGCCTCCGAATCCCAGCTCGTCGGCACACCCAATAACGCAGGTCCTGCGAGGTAGTATAGCTGATGGATTATAAATCCTGCTACGAAAACGATTACCGTCCTAATCGCCCAGTTTACTTCCTCACTGAATTTCTTTGGAACATTTCCGAAGTAGTAGTAAAGGGCCAAAGTTGGATACAGCATGAATCCAGCAACTTCTGCTGAATGTAGGTATCTCCAGTATAGCCCAGCCGAACGACGTCCACCGGGGATTGCATAACCGAGATTGATGTCCATCACCGATAATACGACATACATTGTTAGCAGAGAGAGCAGTATTATGCCAACAAGCCCGAAGATTCCTATCCAAGGCTGTTTTCTGGCAGCCGTCCATGGTTTCCCTTCCCAAATCGTGGCTGTCATTATCAGATAAACTACAGCCCAGACGAACCATCCGAAAATGAAGTTTCCATGATACGTTAGTGCAAAGTCCTTCCACCATGGTGTTGCTGCAACGAATTTCTGACTTATTGGAAACGCCTCACCAAAATGTGGGTGCACTAATACTTGGAACAGAAATACCGAAATACTCAGACCTAGGGCAAATACGGCAAACCCCAGGGCTGGCTGCTCAACCTTGTTTCTCCAAGGCCAGTTGTTGAACAGGATAGGCCAGATACCCATCCCGAATATTGCGACTATTGCGGAGTAAGCGAGAGCATAACAGGAGTAATCTCTTGCTGCAAGCTTAGCAACACCCATGCTCTCTAACTTTGGCCAGCTGAAATACGGCACTGCAAGAGGACCGTAGAAGTAGAAGAAGAAGGCTATGCAAATGAGTGTTATGACTACACTGACCGGTATCATCACAGCTCTTTTTTTTATCGGGAGTTTTGTAAAGGGATAATTCTCGAATATTAAGTATAGCCAGATTGTCGGCACAATTAGCCAGGCGGTTATAGCGAAGAACCATAGGGGTGTATACATTCTCATGGGTCCTCTGGGATCTGCAAATACAGCCCAGAATACCAACGCTATAATTGTTGTTATTACAACGCCTATGATACCCGTTACTATATTATTCCATCTTGGTTCCATAAAAATCACTCTCCGAATTTGAGTTCTTTAATCAATTCTCCCTTTTCATTGTACCATTTTATGTCTCTGCCGAATTCTATTACATGTCCATTTGATGCCCAAGAGCAGTCTATACCAAATTCTTTCATTCTATTCACGGTTACATGTCCGGTACAGTGGTTGGCTCCAACGAAATCGAAATCCAACATTTTCAGGTACAATAGCCAATCATTTCTCTCAGGAGACCAATCTTCCGCTAATGCTATGTGCAGACCCCCATACAGTCCATACATGTTGTCTTTTTCTACTTTAAAGTGAGATGCCGCATAGCTAGCTAAGGTCACTATACCCATATGACAGCAACCGGTTGCTGTAACCAGACCTCTGTCCTTCACGTTGAAAAGCGCTGCTTGTTCGCCGTTAATTCCAAGAATTATCCAGCCTGGAAAAGTTACAAGGGCCATACCGGGTGGTAGTTCCGGTATCTCTTTGTGCGTATATGGCTTCAATGGTTCTGTCAGTATCAGCTTTCCCGTATGTCCCCACTCCTTTAACTTTGCTTTTGCGGTATCACTGAATGTTGCGGGGGCTATTATCGTTATATCAGGTCTGACTTCAAGTACCGCAGGCATCGCCCAAAAGTGGTCCATGTGCTCGTGGCACATAACGACGAAATCAAGTTCCTTTAGATCCGGCGAAAATCCACATTCAGCGTATCTCCTTTTCATGTGGGGAGCGTTCCATCCCACACCCATAAAGAATTTCCACACCTTATCTCCCTTTCCAACCTCTACCGCAAACGCTGTACCTAAGGCGAGTCTGGAGGGATCGTTGTAGATGTCTTTTAACCATTCATCAAATGTCCACTGACTTACAGCCATGCCCCCATGTGCAAAAATGTCACCAAGCAAACTATCTGGCCCTTTTAATCTTTTCCAACCCCTCTCTTCGAGAACTGTTATTTTTACGTAGTCACACGTTCCCATGTCAACCTTTTCGATTTTTGGTTTTGGAACGAGGGCATCATGTGCAGCTACGAACCCAACCAGAATCACTAACACAACCACGGCAACCAAACCAGCAGTTTTTCCCATAATTCACTATTATTTACAACCTATTTAAAATTTATGCGATATAATTGATTATAGAGATAATATAATAAAATAAAATTGAGAGTATACTTACTTTGTTTTTTTAGAAGTTATGATATTTTTATTATAACAACTATCTAGTTAAAACGAATAAAAAATTAGGAAAAATAGTCTCAGATGCAATGATCTTTCAGGTTTTAATAGCCAGAGCAATATCTTCAGCCTTAACGGTCTTTCTTCCAACGTGTTTTGCGATTTCAACAGCCTTCTTAGCCACTTCTGTGGCCCACTCCTCGAGATACTCAGCTAGGACCTCCTTTGCATCTTCACTAACCCTTATCGCACCAGCATTCCTCATCAATCTATCGATTGGGGCAATGGGCAACTCACCCATATTTTTTCACCTCCTTCCACCACCATTTAAGTTATTTAAAATATATATAGTTTTCGAATTAATAAGGAAATCTGGACTCTTTTGGCAAAACTGAAAGTGTTAAAAATTCTATTTTCACTTGAGAGGGACTAATCGAATCTAATAACAGAATATGAAGAAATAAAGATCATGAGTCATAAAAAAACCAAATTCTTTGGAATTTGCATAAAAGTAGGTCTTTTTAGGTTTTTGTATCTTTAACAGAGAATTATTCAAACATACTTCCCGAAATAAGGATGGAGAAAAAAGATTGGTCTTTCAAACCTCATTGAGATTTCTTATGACTTCCTCAGCAAACTCTCTCGTTCCAACAAGATTGCCTCCGATGTGTCTGTGGATGTCGTATGTAACGATTCCACTCTGGACTGTTTTCTCGACAGCCCTCTTTATCATCTCGCTTGCATCCTTCCATCCCAGATACTCAAACATCAAAGCTCCTGTGAGGATTTCCGCAGTTGGATTTACCTTGTTCTGCCCAGCATACTTCGGAGCTGAGCCATGTATTGGTTCAAAAACCCCTATTCCATCTCCGATATTTGATCCGGGAGCTATTCCAAGGCCTCCAACCATCGCGGCTGCTGCATCACTCATATAATCGCCATTGAGATTGGGTAAGGCGAGGACATCGTACTCATCTGTCCTCGTCAGAATTTGCTGGAACATGTTGTCGGCTATTCTGTCCTTTATTACGACCTTCCCTTTAGCATCTCCGTCGTAGTTCTCCCACAGTTCTGTCTCGGTTATCGTTTTATCGCCAAACTCCTCCCTTGCAACCTCATAACCCCAGTCCCTGAATGCTCCCTCTGTGTACTTCATTATGTTTCCCTTGTGCACTAATGTAACGCTTCTCCTATTGTTCTCGATCGCATATTTTATCGCCATTCTAACGAGCCTTTTCGATGCGAACTCACTTATCGGCTTTATTCCTATTCCTGAATCCTCCCTGATATTCACTCCAAGTTCGTCAGCAAGGAATTTTATGACTTTTAAAGCCTCATCACTCCCCCTCTGCCACTCTATACCCGCATAAACATCCTCAGTGTTCTCTCTGAAAATAACCATATCCACCTTTTCGGGATGTTTAATAGGACTCGGTACCCCTTTTAAGTAGTATATCGGCCTAACGTTCGCGTACAAATCGAGGATTTGCCTTATTGTTACGTTCAAACTCCTGAATCCTCCACCAACTGGTGTCGTCAAAGGCCCCTTTAACGTAACTCTAAAATCCCTGATAGCATTTAACGTGTCATCCGGCAGATAGCTCCCATATAACTTGAGGGCATCCTCTCCAGCATAAATTTTAAACCATGTGATCTCCCTTCCCGTCAATCTAGCAGCCTTCGTTAAGACTTTTATCGCAGCTGGCACGACATCCTTTCCTATTCCATCTCCTTCAAAGTAGGGTATTATCGGGTTTTCTGGCACGATTAGCTTACCGTCCTTGTATACGATCTTCTCTCCTTCTGGTGGGGTTACCTTTTCATAGGTAAAGTGCTCCATCCTTTGACCTCCTTCTCAGCTGGAAAAGAGTTTTGGAGTAGACTTAAGAAAGTTTTGATGTCTAAGATTATCGAGGTTATTAAGTTACAACAATCTATCAAACCAATAGAATTTAATCAGGTATAATCTCAATTGTTATCTTACCATTCTGTTTTTTTGGGTGATACTTCTCCAGCGACATACACGAATATAAACATAATCAACAGCTCCCGCTTTGTTAAACTCCTTGTTTAATTTGCTATTTAAAATCCGATAAAAAAATAATGCGATTATCTCCCCAGAATCATAGTCCTGAAAGCATCCGCAGCTCTTGCGGTGCTGTTAGCGATCTCGCCTAGATGGATCAGGATGTTTCTCAGGAGGATTACATCCATTGGGTTAAGACTGCTGTTAAGTAGAAGCTTGTGAAGCTCAATCTGGACAGTATCGCATTCATGTTCCGCATGCTCAATCGTACTAACATGCTCCAGAACATCGGTTATTTCCCTCTTACTAAAGGAAGTAGCAATTAATCCGGCAACGTGGTCTATTAACTCTTCATACTTACATATAATGTCATTTAGCTTGTAAAGAAGTTGTCTAAACTTTTTTTCTATATCCTTTTCGATGTTCTTTGTCTCTCGGTACGTGAACATGTGGCAGACATGCTCTGCATAGTTTATTATCTGATCTTGGAATGTTAGAAAGTTCAGTAAATCATGCCTGTCAACAGGCAGCCTAAGAGATTTTGTCACATTCGTCCTTATCTCCGCTTTTATCTTGTCCGCTTCATGCTCTAGTTCATCAATCTCCTTCTCAAGCGTGAGGATTTCCTCCTTATTCCCCTTGATGAAGGCTTCGAACTGATCCACTAAGAGGTCGATCGCTATTTCACAGTATTCACTATGTTGATGTATTGCCTTGAATGGTGAGTACCCGAATACGTCTGCTGCCACCGGTCTTATGAATTTCATAGGAATATCACCAGCAGTGTGTAAATTGAAATCGTGAGCATTGCTGCCACAGGAATTGTTAATACCCAAGAGTAAATAATTCTTTTGACTACACTCAAATCAATACTTGCAAGTCCACCGGCAAACCCAACACCGAGCACGCTGCCCACAAGGGTATGAGTTGTTGATATCGGCATCCCGAAATAAGATGCTGATATGACCGTCGTAGCCGTGGCAAACTCCGCCGAGAAACCTCTAGTAGGTGTTAATTCGGTTATCCTCTTTCCAACAGTCTCTATAACTCTATATCCCCATGTTGCAACCCCTATTGCAATTCCAAGGCCACCCAAAGCAAGAACCCAAGCAGGTGTCTCGGAGAAACCGAAGGTTGCAGAAATCGGGCCGATAGCGTTGGCAACGTCATTGCTTCCATGGGCAAAGGCGACGTAGCAAGCTGTAAAAACCTGGAGATACTTAAAAACGCCTTCAACTCTGTCAACATCCATCTTTGACAAAATTAATACTCTTATAAGCGAGAAAATGATGAACGCAAGTGCCGCACCGCTTATTGGTGAAATAACCCAGCTAAGAGCGATCTTATAAAGAACCTCCCATTTTATGCTCTCAAGTGTGATGAGGTTCTCGGAGACCGCAGCCAAACCGAAACCGACCATCGCTCCAACTATCGAGTGGGAGGTGGAGACTGGTAGGTGGTAGTAGGTTGCGATCGTCACCCACAAACCCGCTGAGAGTATGGCAGCTAAAGCTCCTATCACAATTATATGGGGATCCAGAAGGTGAATCGGCACTATTCCTTTACCAACAGTATGAGTCACCCTACTCCCAAAGAAAAAAGCGCCACAGAACTCGAGGATCGATGCGATGAAGATTATCTGCCTCAAAGTCAATGCTTTGCTTCCGTAAGATGTTGCCATTGAATTGGCAGCATCATTAGCGCCAATATTCCATGCCATGTAAGCTGAAGCGGTGAGGGTGAGGATGAATAGGATTTCAGTCATTAGGCTCTCTCGATCGTCTACGTTTATTTCACTTTCGAAATGTTTCGTTCAGGATTATTATTTATACTAAATTTTCATTAACAATACTCCATTGTACACAAAAAAGACGACACCAACTAGAGTTGATGTTTTAGGGATATCAGAAACTGAGTTGTGTTGAGAGTTGCCAGAATATGGGATAAGGATGAAAATTGCAATTTCTGAGCCTTTAATTTGATTCATATTTATCAAATCTGAATAAAAAAACTTTCTATCTTTTAATTTCTCAAAATTTTGGTGAGTAATTCTCTAGTTATCAAGATACAGAAAAATAAAATGAGTATAGCTACCAGAATAGGATGTAAAAGCTGTAATACCAACAAAAGAGGGTTAAATTCTTTGCCTGATAATTTTGAGATGAGAACAGCTGAACCATTGTCAAAGAACCTATAAATCAATAGAATTGCTTAAATATTCTTCAAAATTAACTCTGGAAAGTGAAGGCAGTAGTTTGTGAAGACATCTGGATGACCTACAAGACTTTTTTCGGAGGTAGCAAACTCGCATTAAGGGATGTGAGTTTAGAAATAGAAGAGGGGGAGATATTCGGGATTCTTGGTCCCAATGCTGCAGGTAAAACTACCTTGATTTCCATCCTTTCAACACTCCTGATTCCTGATAGAGGAAAGGTGAAAGTCCTCGGAATGGATGCTTTCAGAGAGATCAAGAAGGTTAGAGAAAGGATAAACATTTCCAGCGGATTAAATCTTCCCTGGAGCCTTAGTGTTTATGAATGCTTGAAGTTTTTTAGCCTTGCTTATGGGATTCTGGAAGAGAACAGGATCGAGAACTTAATCGAAAGTTTTGAGCTTTCCGATTTTAGGGATGTCGAGTTTGAGGAACTTTCGACTGGCAACAAGCAAAAACTAAGCCTTGCGAAGACCTTCGTTAACGATCCAGATCTCGTTTTTCTTGATGAGCCAACTACCGGCCTGGATCCTGAGGTTGCGAGAAAGGTAAGAAAGAAGATCGAAGATATTCACCGTGAAAGAAATATTACAATCGTTTTAACCACCCACTACATGGCGGAAGCAGAACAGCTCTGCGATAGAATAGTTTTCTTGAATAAGGGAAAAATCATCGCTGAAGGAACTCAGAAGGAGTTAAAGAAGATAATAGGTGCTAAAGATGTTATTTCTATCGAATTTAGCTCAAAACTGGATGAGAAAGTTCTTTCAAAAGTAAGAGAGGCTAAAAACATTTACGCATTCGATTACAGAGACAACAAACTCCTTTTGTATGTGGACGATTCTGAGAAAAGAGTTAAAGAGGTTTTAGGAATGTTAAATCCTTTCTGGGATAAAATAAAGAAAATATCTATGGAGGAAGCTACCCTTGAAGATGTTTTCCTTGAGCTTGCGAAAAGAGATTAAGAAGACCCTCGCATTCTCCTACAAGAATATAATAATGACAAAAAGGAACTTCTTCACGATATTCGAGATGCTCTTCTGGCCCCTCATAAGCCTTTTTTCGGTTGGTTTGATGGGTTCTTACCTTGAGATTACAGAGAACAAA
>QMZD01000041.1 GCA_003662985.1 Archaeoglobales archaeon
AGATCGTCAACGGAGGTCGTAAGCTTCTCGATCGCATCAATATTATCTCCCTTTCCCATTATCCTGTCAAGATCCGCAACGTACAGATTTTTCGGCTTTATCTCCCTAATCACAACAAAGAGATCGGATGATGGAAGATTTAACTTAGATTCCAGATGCACGGGTTTGTATTCTTCCCTCTTCCCGCTCACACCCCTCACGACAATACCGTTAAGTAAATCCGTAACGAAATAGAGTCTCATAAATTTGTTTAGTTTTCAAGTTATAAAAGCCTTAAAATCAACACCTATAAATACACCATTTTTTCAGCAATCTGTGATGATCAGAGTCCTTGTAAGTCCGATGAGTTATGAAGAGGCAATCGAATGCCTCAATGGTGGAGCAGATATAATCGATGTTAAAAACCCAAAAGAGGGCTCACTCGGAGCCAATTTCCCATGGGTGATCAGTAGCATCAGGAAGCTCGTTAAGGAAAATGGGAAGGAAATAAGCGCGACAACAGGAGATTTCGACTTCAAACCCGGCACAGCGAGCCTTGCAGCTCTTGGAGCAGCAGTAGCGGGAGCAGACTACATCAAAGTTGGATTATACGGGATTAAAAACATCGACCAAGCCTATGAAGTCTTAAAAGGTGTAACCAAATCCGTAAAGGACTACGACGCAGACAAGAAGGTTGTTGGAGCTGCCTATGCAGACTACTCAAAGATAAATGCAATTTCCCCATTTGACTTGCCTGAAGCGGCTCAAAAAGCAGAGGTTGACGTGATAATGATTGACACAGCAATCAAAGATGGCCTAACGCTTTTCGATCATCTGAAGTCTGAGCAATTGGAGAAGTTTGTCGACATGGCAAGAGAGAATGGAATGCTTTGCGCGCTCGCGGGCTCAATAAACTGGAACCATCTGGAAGCTTTGAAGAAAATATCCCCCGACATAATCGGTGTTAGGACGATAGTTTGCGAAGGCGGAAGACAGTCAAAGATCAAGCAAGAGCTCGTTGAAAAGCTTATGAGAGAGATGAGATTTTGATTTAATTAAGTAATAAGCTTAACCGAACAAAGATTTCTCAGCAAATCGACCCCTTCTCTTGTCCCTTTAGCTATTATCAGATCTCCTTTTGAGAGTTTCGTTGTTGCTCCGGGTTTGGTTATCCATCTGTTATCCCTTTTTATGGCAACAACGTGCATTCCAGTGTTTGTTTCAACCTTTGCCTCTCCTAATGTCACTCCATCGAGGTCACAGCTCTTTCCAACTTCTATCATCACTATCACTTCATCTGTCTCTTTCATGGCCTCCATAAAAATCGGATGGAGTTCCATTTTTTCAACCACTATCTCTGCTATATCCCTGGCTGCATCGGCTATATTTTCAGAGGCTGTTGATAATTCAAGCAAGGCTATGAGGCCTTTTAGATTTTCGTCGCTAACCTTCTTGGAGCTTTTGAGCACCCAGTGCCTAAGATCGTACTTTAGATTATCAAGCTTCTCCTCCAAATAGATTACCTCATGAGCCACATCCTCATTCTGATAGAGAAGAGAAGAATAGCTTAAGTCAACAGCCAGTTCTGAGAGATCTTTCATTTCAATAACCGTATCAACAGCATTATCCAAATCCTCAAGCTCTAGCTCAAACTCCTCTTCGTGGAAAGTAATCTTTTCTCCGGAAACGATCTCGTAAAACGATGGCAACCCGGTTATGTCTCCTCTTGCAAAGAGGGTGTCCCCTTTAAGGATCTTCGACTCTCGATCGGGGTTGAAAATCCAGTCAAAACCCCTCTTAATTGCAATAACCCTCATTCCAGTCCTTGTGTGGAGTCTCACCTCGCCCAGGGTCTTTTCGGCTATTTCACTGTCCTCTGAAACTCTCGCTTTAGCAGCCGTCTCCTCAGAATGTCTTAAAATCAATCTTACAACATCCTTCGGGAGCTTGAATCCCCTCAAAACGAGAGAAGCTATATCTCCAGCGGATGATCCCAATTTTTGTGCTGCAGTTGCTATCTGTAGAATCGTCGATACGGATTCAGCCTCATCAACCCTTCTCGCGGAAAGGATGGAAACTATTCTCATCTGCTTAAGCATCTCTGAAAGAATGTTTTCAAGATCGAGGACTTCTTCAGCTATATCTTCATTATCAAAAAGAAGTGCCGAGTAAGCGAGATCGACAACTATCTCTGATGTATCTTTAATATCTACCAAAAGGTCCTTTACAGTACGCCGCATTTCGACTCAAATTTTTATACAACACCGGAATTTATAAGACTTTCCATGAAATGAGGATTTACTAGCTTTCGGTGGATCTTATAACTTCTGGATTTAACAGGTTCAATAAATTTTCCATCTCCAAATACCTTAACATAAAGACTGCACAATCGTTAAAAATCATCCAGTATTTCATTGAGCTAATGGAGGTAATCTTCGAAAAAGGCAGATTTATTGCTGAGGCTCATCAGATGCTCAGAAGGAGGAGGTTTGGAGTGATTGTAGGAGAGAAGATAGAACTTCATCCCGCTGAAGTCGGTTACCTTCTCATAAAAGACTTGGTAAAAATCAGAAAAAATGAGGATTACCTCAGTTTTGAGGATTTTTTGAGCGAGGTTTCGAAAGATGAGGACTTCCTCCCCTTCTTTTTCGTCTACGTGGATTTGAGAGATAGGGGGAAGAGGGTAAAGCCGGAAGGTAGATTTCTTTATGGAGATAGAATTTATCTCCCGATATCAGAGAGAAAGGAGATCTCGATCCCAGAACTCTACCAGATTTACGAGGAGAAGGGAGAGTACATTTTGGCGGTTGTTGATGAGGAGAGTGAGATAACCTACTACAGAGTATTTGAGCCGGAACTGAGGGGAGGAGCTGAGAGGGTCGAGATGGGGGTCAAAGGCATTTTCGCTGGTGACAGGGTTGTTACAGAGAGCAAAGAATTGTTTGAAAGATTCTTTTACGGTAGTGAGAAGGATGGTTTTGTTGCTCTTTCAATTCTGGAGGCCCTTTACCTCTCCGAGAGAGGCATCTTAGAGGTCGACGAGGACTTAAGAAAAGTAGCGGAGAACATAGAGAGGGATTTCGAGGAGAGGTATGAACTGTACACAGATTTAAAGGAGAGGGGAATGGTCGTTAAAACGGGATTTAAATTCGGCTCCGACTTCAGAGTTTACGATGAGATCACTGACGTTAGTCAGCTACCCCACAGCAAGTATCTTGTTTCAAATATCAAGAGTAAACTCGGATTGCCTGAGATTTCAAGGGCTGTGAGGCTTGCAAACAGCGTAAGAAAGAAGATGGTCTTTTCTTTTAAATTAAATGGAAACAGAAAGTATCTGATTTTAGATAGAGTTAAGGTTTAAAATGACATATAGAGTTGGCACCGTGTCAAGCATATGCGCTAAAACTCGGGAACAAAAAGATATTAAAACATCTCCACCAGCCAAAGAGCATGCAGAAGAACGAGGGCGATGAGATGATCGTCACACCATGGGAAGTCGAGGGCGTAATAGACTATGCGAAGCTGATAAAAGAGTTCGGGATGCAATCCATCTCCGACATTCTGCACGAGATTCCGCAGCCTAACTGGCTGATGAGGAGGGGAATAGTGTTCGGCCACAGAGACTATCAGAGAATCGTAAATGCGATGAAAAACAAAACCCCTTGGGCCGTTATGTCGGGTTTCATGCCCTCCGGTTTGCCACACTTCGGCCATAAAATGACCATGGATGAGATAGTGTGGCACCAGCAGATGGGTGGAAAGGCATTCGTTGGAATAGCAGACATGGAATCCTTCGTTGTGAGAGGTTTTTCATGGGAAAAAGCCAAGGAAATTGGAATGGAATACGTGAAGAGCATAATCGCCCTTGGATTAAAAGAGGATGCGGTAATCTACTTCCAGTCAGCCAGCACAGTCGTGAAGGATTTTGCCTTTGAGCTTGCAGCTGAAGTGAACTTCAGCGAGCTCAAAGCAATATACGGTTTTATGCCGGAAACGAATTTGGCAAAGATGTTCGTAACGTCAATTCAGGCGGCAGACATCCTACATCCCCAGCTGAAACCCTTTGGTGGACCAAAGCCAGTTGTCGTGCCTGTGGGGGCAGATCAGGATCCCCATATCAGGCTTACGAGAGATCTTGCATCCAGAGCGAGCATATTCTCCTTCGAACGGTTGAGAGAGGGGGTAAGAATAAGGAGTAGAAAAGGAGTAGATTACCTCCAGCGCCTCTCGGGAGAGCTTGATTTTGACAAAATAGTTTATGAGGAACATATCGATGTTTTCGGAGACCCCAATGAGATCGAGGAAAATGCCAGAAGAATAGAGCTCGAACTGGGTGGCAAGGCTCTGATACCACCATCTTCAACCTACCACCGCTTTATCACCGGTCTCACGGGAGGAAAGATGAGCTCAAGTAAGCCGGAGAGCTTCATCTCCCTAATGGATTTTCCCGAGGATGCATCGAATAAGATGATGAAGGCCGTGACTGGAGGTAGAGTTACCGCTGAGGAGCAGAGGAAGTTAGGTGGAGAGCCGGAGAAATGTGCAGTATTTGAGTTCTACAACTTCCACCTCGTAAAAGATGACAAAGAACTAAAAGAGATCGAATCGGAGTGCAGGGAAGGAAGGATTCTCTGCGGGCAGTGTAAGAAGAGGGCTGCGGAGATGATCGCACAATTCCTTAGAGAACATCAGGAAAAGATGGAAGAAGTTGAGAGCAGACTTGATTTGTACAACATAATTGTTTGACCACTTAACCTCGTTTGACTACTTAACCCACTTAACCACTTAACCATGTTTTTTACTTGGAACTGGTAACAAGAAGGGTGTTCTCTTTTTATACTCAACGTATTCCTGTCCAAATCTTTCTTCGAGTTCTTTTTCCTCAACAAGCTTCACGTATACTAAAAGTGAAACTACAAAAAGGATAACCAATCCGATAAAAGAGAACGAACCCATCCAAACTCCGATTCCGAGATAGAACAACATGATTCCAAAGATCATTGGGTTGCGACAGTACGCATAAGGCCCTTCAACCACGAGTTTCTGAGTTGGCATCATAGGCGCTGGGGTGCCTTTGCCGATTTTGAATTGAGCCCAAACCGACCAACCTGCGAACAAAAGTCCTGGAAGGATTAGAAATACGGCAATAAAATCAGGAGACACAAATTTTGGTAAGCGAAAATGGTCGTCAATAGTGTAGGAGAACACCCAAAAGATGGAAGGTACTATTGCTACAAAGAGGGTCGCTTGAGGGATCAAAGCGAGCATCCTCTGCCTTTTTGTGTATTCTTTTCTAGACCATTTTAAGATTCTATCCTTCATCTGCCTAAACTTCACTTTGATAAGATGAATAGTTTTTCCGTTACTGACGGAATAAACTCATATCAAGTCCAGAAACCTATCCACTTCCTCCTTTTCTGGAAAGTTCCTTGCACCAAAATGCTGGATGTTCTTCGATGCCACGAAGTTACCCGATTTGAGGCAGGTTTCAATATCAAAACCATTCAGGTAAGCGTAGATGAATCCTGCAGCGAAGGCATCTCCGGCTCCGGTTGTATCTACCACTTCAACATCAAACGCCTCTGCATAGTACTTTTCCTCTCTAGTAAAAGCCATACTCCCATCTTTTCCGAGGGTTATCACCAACAATCCCACACGATTCTGAAAATCCCTCACAGAGAAATCCTTGATTTCATCTTTCGACATAAAAACGATGTCGCAGTAATCAAGTATTTGAGAAAGGGTCTCAAATCCGAGCGAGATATACGGGAAGCCAGGATTGATTATGACCTTGCATCCTAACCTCTTTCCCCTCCTCGCGATGTCCAAGTGGAATTCGAAGCTCCCTTCAGTCGGAAATGGGTCGAGATAGAGATAATCTACATCCCTCAGATCAGCATCGGTGATTTTCAGATTGATTCTACCAGCAGCATTTGGATGAACAAAAAAAGTTCTCTCTCCTTTCTCATCAACGTAAATATGGCACTTTCCCGTTTCTGGATGAGAAACGCTGTACCTAACATCAACCCCATTCCCTTCTAGGCTGGAAATGTAGAATTTTGCATCATCATCTTCTCCGACGGTCGTGTAGAACCTACATTCAACCCCAAATCTTGAGAGACCGAAAATAACATTCCCGGCCGCCCCTCCGGGCATAACGGTAGAGGATTTCACCACAGCATGTCCGCCGGGAGGAGGGTAGTTTTCTATCCTGTAAATATGGTCAACGAGAGCCGGGCCGATTCCAGCAATCATAAATCTAGAACTCAACTACACCATATTACCTTTCCGAAATTTGGAAGTTTTAAATTTTATTAAAATAAACCCTAAAAATTAAATACTAATTGTTAATAATTAAGGAAAGGGGATAAGTTGAGGATCGCAATTATCGGCGGTGGAGCTGCAGGGATGTCGGCGGCATCCCGAATTAAAAGGTTAAGGCCCGATTGGGATGTAAAGGTATTCGAAAGGGCTGCCTACGTTAGTCACGCTCCTTGCGGGGTTCCCTTCTACGTTTCAGGTTTTGTCCGAGATCTGGCAGAGTTGTGCGCCTACGACACGGATTTTTTCAGAGAGAAAAGAGGGATTGATGTACACGCAAGGGCAAGGGTTGTGAAGGTGGGAAAAGGATTCCTTGAAGTTGTCGAGAACGGCCAAGAAAACACCTATGAGTGGGATAAACTCCTCTTTGCCACTGGAGCGAGAGCGAACTCTCTAAATGTAAGTTACGAGGAGCTTGAAGGCGTACTATGCGTCCACTACATCGAGAATGGTGAAAAAGTTAAGGAGATCGCTGCAAGAAGCGAGAAAATAGTTGTTGTAGGGTCAGGCTACATCGGCCTGGAGATGAGCGAGGCACTTACCAGGCTTGGAAAGAGGGTTATCCTCATCGAAAAGGAAGAGAATCCTATTCCCGACTTTGACCCCGAAATTGGTGCTATTTTGAAAAAAGTACTTGAGAACAAGGTAGATGTGAGATTTAATGAGGAGGTAGTTTCCATTGAGGGAAAAGATAGAGTGGAGAAGGTCGTTACCAACAAGGGAGAATACGAGTGTGAGATGGTCATTGTTGCGGTGGGCGAGATTCCAAACGTTGAACTTGCTGTGGATTTAGGTGTAAAATTGGGAAAAAGCGGGGCTATAGAGACCAACAGTAAGCTTGAAACGAGTATGAAAAGCGTATACGCCGCTGGAGATTGTGCTGAAACTGTAAACATAATCACCGGCGAAAAGGACTGGATTCCTCTTGCAGCCCCGGCAAATAAGATGGGTTACGTCGCCGGAGTGAACATAGCCGGGTATAAAATGGAGTTTCCCGGAGCGTTAAGGAGTCAACTAACATCTTTTTACGATCTTGAAGTAGGGAAAGCGGGGCTCAGCGAAAAAGAGGCAATAAAAAAAGGATTTGATCCTGTTTCGGCTACCATAAAAACAAAATCCACCGCCAGATACATGCCAAATGGAGAGATAACTGTAAAACTCGTTGCAGATTCTGATGGAAGTGTACTTGGTCTTCAGGCAATTGGTGTGGGTGTTGCCAAAAGAATATATGCCGCATCATCCCTGCTTTATAAAAAATCGAATGTTAAAGACTTTTTCTTTGTAGATATCCCTTATTACCCCCCTGAATCAAGAGTTTGGGATCCTCTAATTGTTGCTGCAAGAAATCTATTCAGGAAATTAGGTATACCCTAATCCAAGAGATCTTAAATCTATTTCAATTTCAAAAGTTCCAGAACTTCTTTTTTATATCGATTGAAGTTCGCGGACGTGCGATCCCTTGGTCGAGCAAGGTCGATTACTATTTCACCCGCAACCCTCGACGGTCTTGGAGTAAGAACGACAACCCTTGTTGCAAGAAAAACCGCCTCTTCAATGGAGTGGGTTACAAAAATAACCGTCTTCTTCTCCTTCTCCCATAATTCCACAAGCTCTTCCTGCATTTTTTCCCTGGTGATCTCATCTAGAGATGAAAACGGCTCATCCATCAGTAAGATTTCCGGCTGGATTACTATAGCTCTAGCCAGTCCTACTCGTTGCCTCATACCGCCGGAAAGCTCTTTTGGATAGTGGTTTTCAAACCCCCGAAGACCCACATCCCTCAACACCCTCCTCGCAAGCTCAACATCTTCTTCGCCAATCTTTTTCCTTATTCCAATCCCGAACAGAACGTTTTCAATCGTGGTCTTCCAGGGAAGAAGTCTGTCATCCTGAAACACGAAGCCAATGGATTTCCTGTTTATTTCCCTACCATTATAGGTTATCTCACCTTCAAAGCTTTCCAGACCGGCAATAATTCTAAGCAGGGTTGTTTTACCACACCCACTCTCCCCAACCACACAGACAAACTCTCCAGAGGCTACCTTAAATTCAACCTTGTCTATCACCTTGAATCCGTTAAAGCTCTTGCTCACCGATATTTCAAGCAATTATCTCCACCTCAAAAGCTTTCTTTCGGCAAACAAAACTACCTCATTCATGATATAACCGATCAAACCTATCATGACCATACCACTGATTATCTCTCCAACCCTCCCACCAACCTCATACATGACCATTATGAAATAACCTAAGCCTGAACCGGAGGTCGCAAGCATCTCAGCGGCTACAATCGTCATCCAGCCGATTCCGAGGCCTATTCTTATCCCTGCAAGAATCCCAGGAATGGAGTTTGGGATTACTATTTCTCTCAAAACATCCTTGTCTGTAGCTCCGAAAGCATACCCCATTTCCACAAGGTTTTTGTCAGTCGCTCTTGCAAACTCCCTCGTTGATAAAAGACAGGGGAAAAAGGCTCCAAGAAAGACTATGAAAATTTGAGCAAGCTGCACAGGATTGGCAAACCCGGCAAATATTATGTATGCAAGAGGAATCCATGCGAGGGGTGGAATGGGCCTGAAAACCTCTACCATCATGGAAAAATACATATCTAAGTTCAGATTCCAACCCATAAGGATACCAAGCGGTATTGCGATTATGAAAGCAATTGATGAGCCGGCAATGACCCTTGTCACACTCGAAAGGGAGTGCTGAAGTAGATTTTTTCCAAGAACCGGTTCAGGGGTGATTAGAAGGCTAAAAAACTTCTCGCCAACTTCGTGTGGTGGAGGGAGATCGATAAGAGTTGAGAATGTCGCTCCATACCAGAGAAAGATTATCGTTACAAAGCCAAGAACCCTTAATTCACCCTTCATAAATATACCTACTTCCCTATTTCGAGACGATTCGCATTCCATGCTTTTCAGCTACGATTCTCAGCAGGAAATCCTGTACAGTTCCGTATCCGGGAATTGCAATCGTTTTGCCCTTTAAATCTTCAACCGACGTTATGTCCTTTTGTACCACTATCGCACTTCCCTCATTATTCGCTCCTGCTATTATTCTAATTTTTATGTCATCGTTGATCCTTTTCAGCGTTGCTGGAGCCCCTCCAAGATACGCCACATCGATCTCTCCAGCTTTAAAAGCTTCCATCACAGCTACCCCATTCTTGTACTGCTTTAGCTCATACTTAATTCCCGTCCTGTCAAGATAACCTTCTTTTATCGCAACGTAAAGAGCGAGCTGGTGGAGATCTGCAGTCAAATACCCAATTCTGACCTCTCCACTGTATTGTGGGGGCTCATTCATCTTCCTGACAGAATCATAGATATCCTTCCTCAGAAAATTCGAGAAGAACTCTTCTTCATCTTTAAATCCCAGATC
>QMZD01000042.1 GCA_003662985.1 Archaeoglobales archaeon
AGTCCAATTCCCCTTCCTTCGTGCCCCCTCATGTAGATCAAAACTCCTTTTCCGGCTTTGTCGATTATTTTGAGTGCATTTTCAAGCTGGTCTCCACAATCACATCTTAATGAATGAAAAACGTCTCCGGTGAGGCATTCCGAGTGGATCCTAACCAGGGTCTCTCCCTCTGAAACCTCACCTTTAACGAGGGCTATGATTTCTCCGATTGGGGTTTTGTAGCCAACGGCTTTAAAAACACCGTAGAACTTGGTTGGAAGAGTAGCATCAACAACTCTCTCAACAAGCTTCTCATTCTTCAGTCTGTAGAAGATGAGATCCTTGATTTTAATCACCGGAAGGCTGTGCTCTTCGGCAAACTTCATCGCATAGTCTGCGGTAGCTATCTCGCCAGAAGGAGTCATTAGGTTTGAATAGACGCTTGCGGGAATGAAACCCAACATCCTTGCAATGTCGAGAGCAGCCTCCCCAAATCCTGGCCTTTCAAGAACCCCACCTTCTTTAGCCTCTTCCACAAAGATTCTGCCGGGATAGATGATCTCATCAATGGATATTTCACCCTTCACGAGATTTCTCACGAACCAGGCTCTCTCTTCGGCGGAAACACCGTTTGTTTTGAAATCCACGGGGATGAAGTTCTCCCCATAGAAGCGAAATCTGTTCAATCCAAGCTTTGAAATCGTATTCCAAGGGATTGCCAGTCTTAACTCATCGCAGTTTTTCATGAGGAAAGCGATCTCATTTGATCCAACTACTTCTGCAGGAAAAGAGAGAACAGCCTTTTGATCGTCAACGATTACACAAATCTTTCTTGAATTGAAAGTGATAACATTTGAGAGAGACATAGGGGCTAGTGGGAATGAAATGTATTTATAATTTTTGAGAAGTTTCTCAATAATGTTAATTCATTACAAATCTCTCCTCTTGGCTGTATCATCCTTTGTTTTTTCCGCCTCGATCAGCTCTTTAAGCTCACCCTCATCCATCTCTAAGATAAAGGATCCGATATAGCCGCACTTCTTGCAGTGGTACTTTCCTGTGTAACCACCTGCATCCATCTCAATATCAGTTGACTTACAAACTGGACAAACGAGAATTCTCATCTTTGAATGTTGTAGGGGGTAGAAGATAAATTTAATGGAGGTGGTTGCAGTAGTTGCAGTAGTTATGCTCACGTGGTTGTGATAGGCACAGAAGTACAATAAGAACGAAAAGTACCAAAAAATTGGATGTGGAGGTGGGATGAGAAGGCGCGATCGGCTTCTTAGTTATGTTTCTACGTTACCCTATATAAAATCTGTCCTTATGAGATTTTTAGTTCGAAACTCATCATCAGAGTTATCTCAAAATGAGCTATGAGCTATGATACTTCTCTAACCTCTCTGGTGAAACCAATGAGATTGATTAGACAAAACAGCTTTAAACTCTCCGTAAATTTAGTATGAAGTTGCTATCAGAAAACGATTATTTTCGTGAAGAAGATGTATCCGAGCAAGACGAATACGATCACATGCTTTAGTCCCGACTCAATTTTTCCTTCTCCCATCACACCGGCTGTTAAACCTGAAAAGAAGCCAACCATCAATGTTGTTTGATAGAAAGTCTCCCTGAGCATTTTCAAGTCGATCCCAGCGACAATTCCTGTGGGGAGGTTCTCTATGCTCTGGAAGATCGACATAATGTTGTTGAGCAAGACATAGGTTGTGTAGAGGAATACGAGAAATGCTATGTAGATTATTATCGTATACATGCTCATTTGGCCCCTTATTCTGTCCTTTGCCTCGATTTCCATCTCCGAATATATCGATGCCGTGTACAACGCATCTCTGATGCTGGGAGTAGACTCGATGGCCTTCACGACCAGTGAAACTACCCTTGAAACGACACCACTTCTAACCCTCGTTTCAAGCTTTCTCAAAGCCTCGGTTACAAGCTCACCCCATTCAACATCTCTTTTAACTTTCGTTATCTCCTTGTTGAGCGTTCCAATCTCCATTGTTGTAACGTATTTTAAAGCCTCTACAACGTTTAAGCCGGCTTCATTCAATCCTGCAAGCTGTCTCAGGAAATCAGGAATTTGTTTCTCAACTCTTCTTATTACCCTCTCTCTGTACTCTATGAAAAATATGAGCGGGAGGAAAAGGGCTATGAGTGTGCCTATAAGTACAGACTCCAAGTCTATCCTTCCGTAACTTAGTATAAAGAAAATAAGAGGTGGAATTATGAGATAAAAAGATACGGCTCTTATCGTTAAGGAGTAAATTACCTCTCTGAAAGGTAGAAGGAGGAAGCCCTTTAATCTGTTTATTGCCCTTCTGTATTTTCTTATTCTGAATTCACCACCTTCTTTTCCGTTGATTCTTACACCAAGGTCCTCTATAATTCTTTCTTCCCTAACAAAGGAGGCTTTGGGTTCCTTTGGTGTCATACCCAGAACCATATAGATTATCATTATTGAACCAACGGGCAGGAGGATGAAGAGGGCGAGCTTGAATCCTGTAAGAACTCCTCCTTGTAAGATCTGGAAAACAACGAGCACTGTCAGGAAGAAAAGAGGTGTAACTATGAACATAGCAAGATAGATCTCAGCAATTAGCTGGAGAGTCTCGAAGAATAGGCTGTGGTACTTTTCTCTCTCTTCTAAAAGTTGCTCTGATTTAAGTTTGAGGTATTCAACCACATCTCCACCACTCTCAACGACATTCAGAAAATTATCCAAAAAGTTAGAAAATCTGTCGGATGGTGTAGTTGTCTGGACGTATCTCATCGCTGAAGCCATATCTTCACCGAAGATCTCCATGAGTTCAACGATTTTTCCAAACTCCTTGCTCATCTCATCGAAGATGTGTCTATTCTCTGCGATGAACTTGAATGCTGCTGCAAGTGAAACACCACCTCTGGCCATTCCTAACAACATGTTGACGGTATGTGGGAGCGCACTCTCGATTTTTCCCCTCCTTATGTTTGCCATGTAATAGGGATAGGAGAGTATAGAGTTTCTAACGAAGAAAAATGCGAAAAGAGAAAAGAAAATAATGGAAATGGCCGGATAAAACCACTCAAACTCGGAGAAGGGGTAGTATCTCCTAATTGGTATGCCAAAGTAATCAAAGGACTCGATCGGTAAAACTATTTTGCCAAAAATGTATCCGAGAAGAGAACCGGGAATAATGGATAGGATGGCATAAAACTGGACAATAGCCATAAATCTCGGAACCGATACTGGGAGCCTGGACCCCTCAATTGCAGTCTCAATTCCAGTGTATTTTCCGGGATTTTTAGTGTATCTTTTGCGGTAAAACTTAATTAATGATTTTGGTACGTATAGTTTTATCCTTTCTTGGGTTACCCTCTCTACTCTTTCTTCCTTAACTTTTTTGAGGACACCCTCAACTTCCTTCTTTATTTTTTCCCCTCTTCTGCCATCCGGTGTCATAACCCTCAGCTAACTAAACCTTGACGTATTCTGGAACGAGTTCCTCAAACGCCACTTCAGGATTTCTGTAGTATGCGTGTATCCTTCTTGTTACCTCCCTGAAACTCCGGATTCCTTTATCTTTCATCGCATCCAGATACAATTTCCTTCGATTGAGCTCCTCTCTAACAGTATTGAGGTCTCCACCAATCGCCTCGGCAATCTTTTCAATCTTTTTGGATGCTGCAATCTGGATGTGTTTATCAAGGGCCGGATCCCAGCGATACACCTGGTTAACTAGGAGGTTTTTATCTACGGTGTCCACTCCAAGAATCTCGTTGAACTCCTTTGTGTATCTCTTCCTAAGCCCCCCTTTTACCCACATAAACTGGACGAGGGCTACATCTAAGAATTGAAGCATGCTTCTCGGGATTTTTAGGGGCTCGCTTTCCAGCCTGTAGATCATCTGGTTGATGTCTCCCGCATGGAGGGTTGAGTAAGCTGCATGCCCGGTACTCATCGCCTGGAAAAGGGTCAATGCCTCTCTACCTCTAACCTCACCGACTACTATGTAGTCGGGCCTCTGCCTCAGAGCTGCTCTCAGCAAATCGTACATGTCGATTTCTTCCCCACCAACTCCTTCCCTGGTAACGCCCGAGATCCAGTTGTTGTGGTAGAGTTTTATCTCCCTCGTATCCTCAATTGAGATTATCTTAGCATCTGGGGGAACGAACATGAGGATGGAGTTTAAAGTGGTAGTTTTTCCACTCGCAGTCTCGCCAACGATTATAGCTGAGAGCTTGTGCTCAATGGCGAGCCAGAGGTAGGCCATGATCTCTGAGGGAATTGTTCCAAAGTATATGAGATCTATAGGGGTTAATGGCTCGGCCGTGAACTTCCTAATAGTAAAGGAAGATCCTCTGGGAGTTATCTCAGTTCCAAAGGTAGCTTGCAATCTGCTGCCGTCAGGGAGGGTAGCGTCAAGCAAGGGGTTTGCGATTGAAAGATACTTCCCGCTTTTCTGAGCAAGCTTTAGGGTAAGCTTGTCAACAGCCTCTTTTGGAAGAACAACGTTCGTCTCGAGATTCCCGTATTTCATGTGGTACACGTAAATTGGAATGTTGTAACCGTCACATGAAATGTCCTCGATGTATGTGTCGTTGACAAAAGGGTCGATAACCCCATATCCAAAGAATTCCCTGAAAAGGTAGTACAGCATTTTTGTGTACAGTCTGTTTGAAACCTCCATCGCATATTCATCCAGGATATCATCGAGATTTTCAAGCAAGACCTCAGTCTTAGAGTGCAAATCTACTGAGAAATCTCGGAGGATTAGCACTTTTTTCAAATCGGAGAATATGGAGCTCAAAAGGAGACTCTCATCTTTGGTAAGTTCAGGTTCCACGATCTTGTAGGTAAGCCTGAAAGTTTCACTATCCTCTATAATAAGTGTGTGGGCAAAAAGATCGATAACCCAGTAGTCATCCACAATCCTTTGGTTCTCTCCAATATCGATCTCAGGTAAGATGTCCTTACTATCAATTATGATTTCACGCTCTTTGAGAACATCCCGGAGGATATCGTAATGCAATCCGATTTTCTGATACTCTTCAGTCATTCAAATCCATTTCAGGTTTACTGGATAAATATTTTTCTGATATTAGATGGTGAGATGGCCTAGTTTATTGTATTCTTCCCAATGGGAGCGTCAACGAAAAAAGATGGGGAAAATAAAAGTGGAAGTTTGGAAACTACTCTCCGAAATACTCTTTTGCGGTCTCTAGTGAGGCTGCAATAAGTTTTGATCCGTTCACAAGATCGTTTAAGTCTAAAACCTCGACTGGAGAGTGGATGTATCTTGCAGGAACGCTCACAACACCGGCGGGAATCCCAGCTTTGGTCAGGTGTATGGCGGTGGCATCTGTAGTTCCACCATCGGCAACCTCCATCTGGTAAGGGATTTCGTATTTCTCAGCTGAAGCTTTTAGCCAGGTTATTACCTTTCTCGAGGCTATAAGTCCCCTTCCGGAGGCGTCCACAACCGTTATCGCCGGGCCAGCTCCAAGTTTGACATCCATGTAGGCAGTTTCTGCCCCGGGAAAATCTGCGGCAACGCAGACATCTGTTGCTATAGCAGCATCAGGCTCAATTGCAAAGGCTGAAATCCTTGCACCTTTAAGTCCAACTTCTTCTTGCACGGTTCCAACAGCATAAATTGTTGCATCGCTCTTCGTTTGCTTTATTGCCTCTATCATCATCGCAACGCCCGCTCTGTTATCGAATGCTTTTCCGGTGACTCTATCTCCGGCAAGCTCCCTAAGCTCCCTGTCAAGGGTTATTGGTGTTCCAACGTTTATTCCCATCTCTATAACTTCATCTTTGGATGAAGCTCCAACATCGATGAACATATCTTTGAGCTCGATGACCTTCTTCCTTTCGTCGTCCTTCATTAGGTGTGGTGGCTTGCATCCCAGAACACCGTATACCTTTCCCTTCTCCCCATGCAGAACCGCCCTTTGATTCAGAGCTGTCTGGTCGAACCAGCCGCCAAGGGTTGAAAATCTTATGAAACCCTTCTCATCGATGTATTTCACTATAAATCCGATCTCGTCGATGTGGGAGGCAATCATCAGCTCGAGATCGCTGCCGTTTTTCACGCAGATAACGTTTCCCATCGAATCGACTCTGATCTCATCAACAAAGTCTTCAAGCTCCTCTTTTATTATCTCTCTAATCTCATCTTCAAAACCGCTTACGCCATGAGAATCGCTCAGCTTCCTGAGCAGCTCCTTTGCACGGTTTACATCCATATCAACACCTCCTTTACTCAAGTATCGCGTGCCTTTCTTTGAGATCCTCCTCGTTAAGTCCTTTCATGTTTAAAAGCTCAGCGACGAGGGCATCGAGGAATATCAGTGAGGTTAACTCAAACATCGTACCTAGGGGGGCGAGCTTTGCGATCTTCTCATCTTTCTCAGTTTTAACTTTCCCTTTCAGTGTTACCACAACATCGCTGAGTCTGGCGAGATTGGAGTTCCGGTTGCTCGTTAAAGCTGCAACCTTTGATCCAACCATAGATTTCGCCTTCATTGCAATGTTGATCACAGAACTCGTCTCGCCCGAACCGGAAATGGCTATAAGCAAATCTTCCTTCTTGATTTTGGGCGTAACGGTCTCTCCAACCACGTAAACCGAATAGCCTAGATGCATCAATCTCATCGCAAATGCCTTTGCGACGAAACCACTCCTTCCGGCACCCATTATAAATATGTTCTGCGATGAATTGATTGAAGCTATGAGCTCTTCAACTTGAGAGATGTCCAGTTCTTCTCTTAAGTTTCTTAAATGGTTCTCTAGATTCTTCAAAAACTCGAGTATCAGTTCCCCTGTCAGAACTATCACCTCGGGCTACCCCCTTAGCCCTTCAATGTTTACTCATGCTGCAATTTAAGGTTTTTTATTCTTATTTGGTGAATAAAAGAGGAATCGAAAGAAAGAGTGGAGAATATAACTGGGGCAGAAATCCGTTTTAACCAATTAGCGTTCTTAAAATGGTGTAAGTGAGCTCCTCAGTAACTTCCTCACTCGAACCTCCCGAGAGTATAATCAAGGTTTTGGTATCCTCAATCCTCTCCTTAATGAGCTCCGTTATTTTCCTGAAGCACTCCGTAGAGAGATTTAAGTCTGAAAGTTCGCCTTCATGAGCATCTTGGCCGACGTACCATATTAAAACGTCTGAAGTAAACTTTTCCATGGTTTCTAGAGCCTCTCTAACGTTTTCAAGGTATTCCTCTTCATCCTCGAATCCGAAGCAAATTTTCTTTCCGTCCGAAGAACTTCCTGTTTTTCCACAAAAGCAGAAGTACATCGAATTCCTATCATAGGCGATATACTCAAAAACACCGTCTCCATGGTGGCTGTCGGTATCGAGAATAGAGACTCTCTTAAAACCGGAATCCCGTAAAACCTTTATCGCAAGGTTCACATCGTTGAGGAATGAGTATCCCTTAAATCTGTCCCTCATTGCATTATGCCCGGTTCCGGACGTTGGAACGAAGACAAAATCAAAATCTTTAAGGAGCTTGGCTGCCGTATAAACGGCCCAAGCGGATCGGAATGTTGAGGATGAGGCAAAAAACCTTCTTACCTTTTCGATCATCTCTCTCGTGTGGATTTCATAGAGTACACTTTCATCGAATTCGAAAGTTTCCGGCCTGACGTATTTGATATTGAAGCTTTTGATGGCCCTCTCAAAACCAATCAGCCTTCTTGAAATCGCTAGATTCGCCTCTTTTATCTCTGGAGAATAAACGATCGCAAATTTCATCATTCAATCTTTGTAGAAACTCCTAAATATCATTTTTTGTAGAGATGTCTTAGCATGCCACAAAATGATCATTCTGGAAATTCTGGAAATTCTAGACGTTCTGAAGATTCAGGAGATATGGTAAACGTAACTTTTCTTCCATCCGGTAAGAGATTGAGGGTGAAAAAGAATTCTACCATTCTCCAGGCAGCCCAAGAGGCTGGAGAGGGTATAAGGAGTATTTGCGGTGGGAAGGGCAGTTGTGGAAAGTGCAAGGTTGTGCTTGAAAGGGGGAAGGTTGAGAAAAATCCAGAACCTCATGAGAAGTTCATAAAGAAGGGGGAGAATGCGATACTCGCCTGCCAATCACGAATTCTTACCGATGTACAGGTTTTCATTCCTGTGGAATCCAGATTGGAAAAACAGCAGATTCTGGCTGAATTTATTGTAAAAGAGAAGGATTTAAAGCCAGTGATAAGAAAAGAGTTTTATAAAGACGTTTTTCTCCCGGAAATTATTTCTCAGAAAGAATACAGGCTTGTGTTCACCCCTGAAATAGAGGAGGGTGATGTAACTCTCGTTCTGAGGGATAGTGAGGTAATAGGGGTTGAAGAAGGGGATACGAGAGATGAATTCTTTGGAATTGCCGTTGATGTTGGAACAACAACAGTCGTCGTGTCTCTCATCGATCTGAGAGATGGTAGGGTTGTTGATGTAACCTCTGACTACAACGGCCAGATAATATATGGTGAGGAAGTACTCTCAAGAGTCGAATTTGCCAGAAGCAGAAAGGATGGCTTGGATATTCTCCAGAAGTCGATTATATCAACTCTCAACAAACTGATAGGTGAAATAATGGGTGATTTTCCTTCAGAGAGGATATACGACGTGGCAATCTCGGGCAACACTTTAATGACTCACTTTTTCTTCAAAAGGGATGTAGAATACCTCTTTGAAACATCAGAACCAAAGCTGGAGAGAAAACCCTATGTTGCCAGTGCAAAGGATCTGGGGTTGAATGTATATCCTGAAGCAAACGTTTTTGGACTTCCACCTGTGGGAAAATATGTGGGAGGAGACATCGTTGGGGACATCCTGACATCTGGCATCGCAAATTCCAACGAGATATCCCTTATGGTCGATCTGGGAACGAATGGTGAGATCGTCATAGGAAGTGAAGGGTGGCTCATCTCAACATCCGTCGCCTCAGGCCCAGCTTTCGAAGGATACGAGATAAAGAACGGGAGCAGAGCAGTTGAAGGGGCGATCGATCATGTTAAAATAAACGATCCGAATGAAGAGCCGGAGTACACAGTCATTGGAAATGTGAAGCCTGCAAGCATCTGCGGTAGCGGGCTAATCGATCTTCTAGCAGAACTCTTCAAAAATGGAATCGTCGACTTTACTGGAAGTCTTCAGAAGAATCCAAGGGTTAGACAAGGGGACGATGGAAAGGAATACTTGATCGTCGAAGCGGAGAAAACATCAACTGGTAAGGACATCGTTTTCACCCAAAAGGATATAGATACCTTGGTTATGTCTAAGGCTGCCGTTTGTGCTGGTATGAGCGTTCTGCTGAAAAAAGCGGGGTTGGATATAGAAGACATCATGAGGTTTTACATCGCTGGAGCGTTTGGCTACTACATTGATATTGAAAACTCCTTTATAATCGGCCTCTTCCCAGAATTTCCCAATGCAGAAGTCCTTCAGATAGGAAACGGAGCGCTTGCGGGAGCGTATATTGCCCTAACCTCAGAAAGCAAAAGAAAGTTAACGGAGAAGATAGCAAAGATCATGACGTATTTCGATCTCAGTACGGATCCGAATTTCATGGAGGAATACAACGCAGCACTCTCCATCCCAGGAAATCCACAACTCTTCCCGACGATTTATTCGAAATACGTTTGATTTTAAGATTTTAAGTATTATG
>QMZD01000043.1 GCA_003662985.1 Archaeoglobales archaeon
AAATAATGGAATTGTATTGAATATTTTGAAACACCTAATTTTTAATTGAAATATCAGGTTTGACATCTATAAGTTATAAAGTATGTTCCACAATGGACAATTAATTAGACTTTTAACAAATAACAAAGAAGTCGAGATTTGAGATGGAGGAGATAATAGAAACTCCTAAAACACCAGAGACTAAGGCAACCCTAAGATTTGAAGCATTAATGGGGTTAATTGGCATAATAGCTGCCTTAACATTGACGATCGTAATGAAATTTAAAAAGTAATTATTAATTTTTAAAATTATTCAGATAACTTTAGAAAAATTTAAAAGTATCATGCGTGGTTTTCACACATGAATGGCAAGGAAATTACGTTCATTGTGGTTTCACTCCTTATTATCTTTATAGGAGCTTTGAGCATATATCAAATGCATACACAACCTATCTTACCAATCGAACCCTATGAAACTGCCTTAGGTATACCATGGAGATTGCTTGTAGCCCAATATGTCTTTTTTGCTGTCTCCGCAACAGGATTGTGCATTGTTGTCTCCTTAGGTGAACTTTTTGGTGTAAAAAAGTTGGAAAAAATAGCGAAAGAAGGCTTGGTAATGGCTCTTGTAATGATCTTGATTGGTTTAATGACAATAGGTTTAGAAATAGAGCAAGTTATGAGAGGTTCGTATGCAATGCTTGGACACACAAATCCTAGCAGTTTAATGTTCTGGATGATAATGTTTTATGTTTTGTATTTAATATTTCTTAGTTTTGAAACCTGGTTTCTTCTCTACGATGATCTCCTAATTCAAGCAAACGAAGGTGGATTAAGAAGTTTTGTGGCGAAACTTTTAACATTAATTAAAATAGAGAACTCAAAGGAATATGCAAAAGTATTAGGTATGATAAAGTTAGTTACTGCAGTTATTGCAACAAGTACGCTAGGAGCTTTGTTTAGTGTAACTCACCTAAAACTCTGGCACGACCCACTATTACCAATCTATTTCATACTGACTGCAATAGTTTCTGGAGCGGCATTAATCGTGATAGGTGTTTATTTGACAGATTATTTTAAAGGATTGAATGAAAGACATGAGGTTTTTCAGACACTTAGGCATGTTTTAGTTGTTTCAATAATAGTTACGATATTATTTACAGCTTGGAAGTTGATAATAAAAGCATATCCAAACTCAACCCTGCTTTCGAGAATGGCTGTTTATAATTTGATGTCTGATTATGCAATAAACTTCTGGGTTTTTGAGTTTCTTATCGGGCTAATTTTACCACTTATGCTACTAATCTTACCTAAGACTGGGCAAAAAATCGAAGGCATCTTTGTATCTTCTCTCTTAGTAATAACAGGGATGGTGTTTTGTAGAATAGATCACGTTGTAGTTGGGCAACTAACAATGAAAATTTCAGGCATAGACGTCACTTTTGTTTCTTTCCACCCTCTCGAAATTCTATCTTCAATTGGATTTGTTGCGCTGTTTGTATTTGGGTATTACTTAGCTCATAAGCTATTACCTCTGGGGGTGGAGGTATGAAGAGAAGAGATTTCATCAAATTAATCGCTACCCTCACAATCTCAGCACCAATTGTAAAAGCCTTAACCACACAAGAGCAAGAGACTGATAAGAGCTATGCATTTGTGGTAGACGTAAACAAGTGTATAGGGTGTGGAAATTGTGTTATTGCTTGTAAGGTTGAAAATGATGTGCCAATGGATTTGCCGATAGCAAGAACGTGGGTTGAAGGGTATTCGATTGATGAAAATGTGCCACTCTCAAAGACTAAGGTGCAAAAAATTGTGATGAACACGGCAAAAAACCCTTTTTTGGATAAGAAAAATTGGAGATACAGTAAAAACTTCCTCGTTCCAAAATTATGTAACCATTGTGCAAATGCCCCATGTGTTAATGTTTGTCCTGTATATGCGAGATTTCACACAAAAGAGGGGGTTGTGTTAGTTGATAAAAACACTTGTATTGGGTGTAAATACTGCATCGTTGCCTGTCCATACGGTGCAACGTTTTTGAATCCTGAAGAAAAAGTGACAGACAAGTGTACATTTTGTTTCCACAGAATCACAAAAGGGTTGAAACCAGCATGCGTTGAAGTTTGCCCAACAGGGGCGAGAAGTTTTGGAGATTTGAATGATAAAGAAAGCATTGTTTACAAAATATTGAAGGAAAAGGAATTCTCAGTCTTGAAGCCTGAAGAGGGAACGTTACCAAGGGTGTTTTACTTGGGACTGGAAGAATACTTGGTGGAGTGAGAAGATGAAAAAGGCAGTAATTTTTGGTTTAGCATTTGCAGCAATTGTTTACATAGCTTTACTATCATATGTTCTTATAATTTCGATGCCATCGAAAGAAGAGAGTAAAGAGAAGTGGATAGAAACTGAAAAAGAAAAAGAAATCAGTTTTGCTGGAATGGATGTTTGTAGAGAATGCCATTTTGAAACTTACAAAGTTTTAATGTCTGGTAACCATTCAACAGTTTCTTGTGAGGCTTGCCACTGGGTTGGGAAGGAGCATGTAATTAAAAAGGATGCTGAGAGTGTTAAGATTAAGAGAAATGAGAGTTGGGATTTATGCCTTAAATGTCATCTAAAAACTCCAGCAAATAAGATTAAGACAATTATACCTTCAGAACATGCAAAGGGTTTATACTGCGTTGTTTGTCATGAACCTCATAAATAGTTCAAATAGTTTTTAAGTTTAAACAAAAAATTACTATTTATATAATAGAGGCAAGGATGAGTTTTACATCAAAGCTTTTCGATGAGTGGAAAATATTCTAGGACCATACATAATTAATATTACCGAAAAGTTTATAAAAATTAATAGTTAATCGATTTCCATGGGAAAGCATCTAATAATCCTAAATAGTGGTCCAGAGGATCCAAGCAGGGCAACTGCTGCTCTCTTAACAGCGAAAGCTTTAAAGGAGAAGGGTGAGGAGGTGACAATCTGGCTCTATAATCAGGCAGTCTATCTTGCAGTTGAAGGCACAGCTTCTGAAGTTCAAGCCCCAGGACTGCCACCGTTTGAAGATCTGTTCCTTTTTCTAACGGAGGCAAACCCCTCTCCAATATACATCGGTATATCTTGTGCGATTGGTAGAGGTCTAGTTGACGCTCAGGGTAACCCAAAAGTTAAATTTGCCGCGGGGGAGCTTGCTTCTCCCCCTAAACTTGCTGAACTGATAAAAGAGTCTGAACATATCATAACTTTCTAACTTTTTTTATTTTATACGGTAGAAAAAATTTGTTCTCCAATACTAAACTGGATATAGAAAGAGAAGAGAAAAAAACCTTAACACAAATATTAATTTGTAAGTTTTAATCTAAACTTATTAGGAAATTACATTGTTATGATTTCAAACCGGTGAAAAGAAGCTCTCTGTCCATAGTATACATTACGATTAGGATTCAGAGAAAAAGAATATTCAGAAATGCTACTATTTTCCATATCACTTCAGTTAAAAAGTGTGAACATCAACATACTCTCGGAATTGGATCTGCAGTTGGAGGAGGGAGAATCTTGCGAGTACCTATTGAAGTCTCAATAACTACCTCTTCATACTCGGATGTCGCACGGCCAACAATTGCAGCATTCTTTTGTCCAGCTCTTTTAAGAGCCTTAAGAACATCTTCGGCTTGATCTGCAACCACCCCCATAACAACTTTACCCTCATTTGCCATAATGAGTGGATCGAGACCAAGTACATTGCAGAAGCTCTTTACATCATCTTTCATGGGTATTTTCTCTTCTTCAACGAGAATTCCAATACCACTCTTCTCAGCCATCTCGTTGAGAACTGCGGCAACTCCACCTCTTGTTGGATCTTTCATGGCTGTGATGCCACCAGTCTCGAGAGCATATCTCAGGAAAAGCCAGACCGGATAGACGTCAGATCTCACATCGAGTTCAAAGCCAAAACCCCCTCTACCCGCCATAATAGCTGCTGCATGCTCTGCTATGTTACCGGTTATTATTATTGCGTCACCATCTGCAAGCCCGCTATCTCTAACCCATGAGTGGGGATAATCTCGGTACTCTCTAACGACGCTAAGGTTCTTCTCAAGGTGCTCGTTTCTCAATCCAATGCCCGTTGTGTTAACAGCAATTCCGATACCAACTTCGACCACTTTTGTATCCCCAGTTATTATTTTTGCATCTATTTTTTTAAGCCATTTAGCCATATCATCGAGGATCCAGTCCAGTGTCTTTAGGGAAAAGCCATCTTGGATAATTAGAGACATGGACATCACAGCTGGTTTTGCACCCAATACGGCAAGATCATTAGAAGTGCCGCAAACAGCGAGGCCGCCAATACTTCCTCCTGGAAAAACCGGAGGATTCACTACATACGAGTCGGTTGTAAACGCGTATTTGTCAAAATCAGAGGAATCTTCAAAATCTGAAAGAGCGATTTCCCCAGCCTTTGAGTCGAACCTTGATATAACATGCTTCTTGAGAAAATCCATCATATACTTTCCGCCAGCCCCGTCCTCCTTTCTAATCAGCTTCATGCAATCCTTCTAGAAATTTCGAGATATAAATCTGTCCGAAGCTTATACCATTATCCCCTGCAGCAACTTCTCTGTTGATTAAAAGCTCCACCCCTTTCTCGCTTAGATATCTCTCAACGAGCGGTGTCAGATAGGAATTGTAGGTAACGCCACCACTCATGACGACGGTGTTTTTTGTTTTCCTTGCCTCTTTTGCTGCAATCTTTGCAAGTCCATGAGCGAGGTAGTCTATCATCTGATAAGCGATGGTGCATTTATTTTCTCCCTCCAAATACCTTTCGAGAGCATCACAGACTATAGGTTTTATTCTAAGAACTTTCACGTCTGAGGTATTTGCTAATCCCTCAGTAATGAATGGAGACGGATAAACTGCCTCTTCCCTCTTGCTCGAAACGATTGGTTTGTAGTAGGGTTGACTCTCCTTTACACATGCTTCGAGTTTCATAGCCGGTTCACCCTCGTAAGTTCTTTCGAAACATAACTCTAGCATGGTAGAACACGTGTCGAGATATCTGCCGGCTGAAGACGCCTTTACCACCGCTAAATTTTCATCTATCTGTTTTGCAAATAGCTCGAAGCTCTCACCTAGCTTAAGGTATTTGCCATAGGGTTCGAGAATGTTGTAGTCCTCTTTTTCTGTATACACTGATGAGAACAACACTCTTAGTGGGAATCGAATAGCAAGATCCCCTCCAAGAAGTTCAACAGTCTCAAGCCTTCCTATGCGTTCAAATTGCTGCTTTTCAAAGTCTATTAGGAGGACCTCACCTCCCCAAGTAGTTCCATCAAAGCCGTAACCAACACCATCAACCGCAATGGCAATAGCTTTGTCTATTCCTCTTTCTGCCATAACAGACATTCCATGGGCGAAGTGGTGCTGAACCCTAATGAGTCTAGAGTTTGCAGTTTCAGCCAGCTTTTCGGCAAAACGAGAAGTGTTATAGAGTGGATGAGCATCACATATCACCACGTCGATCTTATCCATTCGGAGGAAAGATGTAAAGAAGTCCACGGCCTTCTTGAAAAACTCGTTGTACGTCTTGAAGTTTGATGTATTACCTATATACTGGGAAAGAACAATTTTACCATCTCTCAGCAGTGCTATGGAGTTATACAACTCAGATCCAACTGCTATTGCGCTGATACTGGTATCTAGATTGAAGGTTTTCGGTACAAAACCCCGAGAGCGCCTGATTATCAACCTGTGATTTCCAACTATCTTAACTACTGAATCATCAATCCTATTGGCAATTACGAGGTTGTGTCGGAGCACAGCATCAAGACCCAATTCAAATATGGAGTCATCTATGAACATAGGTTCTCCCGGCATATTTGCAGAAGTAAGGACGATGAAGTTTGTTTTCAAAAAACAGAATAGTATGTGGTGAATCGGGGCATACGGCAACATTATACCAATTGTATCAAGATACGGTGCAACTGCGAAGAATGAATTGACGTCCTTCTTTCTCAGCACAGTTATTGGCCGGACAAAGCTAATCATTTCCCCCTCCTCTTCGCAGGTAAGTTCTGCTATCCTTTTTACAGCCTCAATATTCCTTGCCATTATTGCAAAGGGTTGTTGGGGCCTATTCAAAATCTTCCTGAGATTCCATACGATATCATCATTTGTAACACATGCAATGTGGTACCCACCAAAACCCTTGATTGCAATAATTTTACACAAATCTATGAGTTCTGCAGCCTTTATTATTCCGTCAAGCCCTTTTATTATCTTATCTCCTAGAACAAGCTCATACTCAGGGCCGCACTTTCTACAGGCTATAGACTGAGCGTAATATCGCCTATCTTCAACCTCCCAGTACTCTTTACTACATTCGGTGCAGAGAGGGAAATCCGCAAATGTCGTGTTCTCCCTGTCATATGGAAGTCTCATCGCCACGCTGAATCGGGGACCACAGTCGGTGCAAGAGATAAAAGAGTAGAAGTATCTCCTGTTTTTAGGATCGAAAAGCTCATTGAGACAAGTTTCACACGTAGCAACATCTGGAGGAGGGAGAGAGACCTCTTCTCTACTCCCCCCGCTTTTCTCAATTGTAAAGTCCTTGAAAGGTTTTAAATCAACTTTTTCCACTCTCACAAACTCAACAACTGAAATAGGCGGCTTTTCACTTTTGACTCTCTTAACGAATTCTTCAACGTCTTTGTCAATGAGAACCTCAACCGTTCCATCACCAGTGTTTTTTACATAGCCTTTGAGCCCCATCGACTTTGCAAGTCTGTAAACAAAAGGGCGAAAACCAACTCCCTGGACAATCCCCTTTATTGTTAGTCTGTACATGGACATCAGAGGAAGTTTGTTTTAGTAAAATAAATAGTTTTAGAGGTTACTAAACTTTAGCTAAGAATCACGCAAAAGGCATTGGACGATTGTAGGCTTCGTTTACAATTAACCCTGACCCGAACTCTCACATAAACATCCTTATCACAAATAACTTATGCCATCGATCTTAACGAGGCAAAGTTCTTACTCTAATCAAATGTTTCTACTTTTCCTGTTTCCATAATGGTTTGCGAAAGTTTATTAACTTAAAGTAATATAAGTCTTGTGCACGAGATGAGCTTCACTCAGGCAATTATTGAGAATGTTTTGAAACTTGCTGAGGAAAAAGGAGCAAAAAAAGTGTCGAAGGTTGTTGTAGAACTGGGTGACCTCCTACTGATAAATCCGGAGCAGCTTGGGTTTTGCTTTCAGGTTTTGAGTTGTGGAACAATTGCTGAAGGGGCAACCCTTGAAATCAAATTCGTCAAACCTCACATTGAATGCCCCATATGCGGCAAACACCACTCTTATCCTGTCGCAATCTGTGAATGCGGTGGGATTGTTAAGGTGGAAGGTGGTAAAGATATAATAATCAAAAGAGTGGAGATGGAGGTGTAATTCATGCACCGAATTGAAGTTGATGCTGAAATTGATATACTTGACATTGATAAGAGGCTTGCGGCAGAGAATCGGGATTTCTTGAAAAAGCATGGCATTACGGCTATTAACATAATGGGGGCCACAGGTAGTGGAAAAACACTTCTGATTGAGAAGACCGCTGACACTCTTATCGACAAAGTGAAAATTGGAGCTATTCTCGGAGATGTAATCGGCAAAGCAGATTATGAGAGGGTTGTGAGGCGTAGGGTCAAGGCGGAGATAATAAACACGGGCAAGGAGTGCCACCTCGATGCCCACATGATTCACCATGCCATAGAGAAGTTCGATGACGTTGATCTGTTATTTATGGAGAATGTGGGAAACCTCATATGTCCAGTTGACTTCGATTTAGGCGAGGATTATCGTGTTGTTATGGTAAGTGTTACAGAGGGAGATGATGTTATTGAGAAGCATCCCGAAATCTTCAGACTTGCGGATGTTATTATTATCAACAAGGTTGCTTTGGCACATGCCGTCGAGGCCAATGTTAACAAGATGATAGAAGATGCAAGAAACCTCAATGCTATCGCTAAAATTATCAGGATGGATTTAAAGAAGAACATAGGCTTTAATGAGTGGCTTGAGTGGCTTGAGGAAGCCTTGAGTAGAAGCAAGTGATGAAAATGTGTATCGCAATTCTTGGCAGAGTTGAAAGCGTCGAATCTCCATTTGCCATTGTTGACTTTAGTGGGGCAAAAAAGAAAGTAAGAATTGATCTCCTTGAAGATGTAAAGCCTAGGGATTATGTACTCGTACATGTTGGTTTTGCAATTCAAAAGATTGACGAGGAAGAAGCGAAAAAGATAGAGGAAATGCTTGCAGAAATTATAGGTCAATGAACATGATTCCTGTGGAGAAAGTGAGAACTGGCATAAAAGAGGTGTCGGTAAAGATAAAAAAGGAGATGAAGGGCGAAGGGGAAATAAGAATAATGCATCTTTGCGGGACACATGAAGATACAATCACTCGCTATAACATCCGAAGTTTACTACCTGAGAATCTCAAGTTACTTAGTGGGCCGGGTTGTCCTGTGTGTATAATTCCAGACGTTGACTTACAAATGATCTTTCACTTAATCCAGAACACTAACATAATCTTCACGACGTTCGGTGATATGGCAAGGGTACCGTTTGAGGGAAAATCTTTGTTTTACTATATGTCGAAGGGTTACGATATAAGAATTGTCTACAGCGTTTTCGATGCGATTGAAATTACTACCCAAACTGATAAACCCGTAGTGCATTTTGGAATAGGATTTGAGACAACCATACCTTCAACAGCATTGGCTGTTCTCGACGGTGTTGAGAATTTTTACATCTTCTCATCTCACAGATTTTTTATTCCGGCTATGGGGCATCTACTTTCACTCGGTGAAACTAAGATCAACGGGTTCATAAACCCGGGTCATGTTTCAACTATAGTTGGTGTTAAAGCATACGAACCAATAAAGAAAAAATACAAACTTCCACAAGTAATTGCTGGATTCGAACCCTACGACGTCATACTTGCTGTCTATCACCTCGTTAAGGCGATAAAAAAGGGAGAGAGTGCTTTGCTTAATGAATATACGAGGGCTGTAAAGTACGAGGGTAATTTGAAAGCTCAGAGGGTTATGAACGATGTGTTCGATCGGGATGACTGGGAATGGAGAGGTTTAGGTGTCGTTCCCGCTTCGGGAGGAGTTATAAGGAAGAAGTACGAAGAATACGATGCGATGAAGGTTTTTGAAGACATCTTTGAGGATTTCGAACCAAAGGAAGATATTAGAAAGAGGGCGTGTAGATGTGGAGAAGTTCTGAGAGGGCTAATCTCCCCCTTAGACTGCCCGCTGTTTTTAAAAGGATGTACACCAAAAGACCCAGTAGGCCCGTGTATGGTTAGCTTCGAGGGGACGTGTAATATCTGGGCCAAGTATGGTGGATACAGAATTTAACTCGTTCTATTAACTTTTTCATTAAATATAGATTTGACAGATTTATTTATAATATCTTTAGCAATTTTACCAAATGGCGGTGTCAAAATAACAAAAAATAAATAAAAGAAATACAACATATGCAGCCAACACTAACCCAATTGGTAGAGGAAATCAAAGATACAAAAGTCTTTCGGA
>QMZD01000044.1 GCA_003662985.1 Archaeoglobales archaeon
GATTTTTGGGGAGGGAAAATCATTCTTTGGAACGATCAACTATCAGGACGCTGGCACAACGCTTCTGATTCCTCCGCTCCTTGATAGATTTGACATCGCCGTTGAAACGACGATGCTTCATCCCGTGAGAAAGAGGCTCGTGAGGAGAGGGGTAGATGACAGCATCCTCCGTGATTCAAAGCTCGCAAAGGAAATGATCGAGTACATAATGGAGATGAACATTTCTGAGAAGTCTGATGAGGTTGTTAGATATGTAGCGGAGATCTCAGCATCTTTCAGGGAGGTAATCGAGGAGAGGGCTAGAAAAAATGGCTTTAGGTTAGCTCTGCCTGAAAAAAAGGAAATTAGGAAAATCAACGAAGAGATAGAATCCTTCCCTGTTTCGTTCGACCTTGAGCTCCTTATGGACTATCTTGGCCAAGAGGTTTACTGCCATCTGGGAATGCATAAAGATTTCTCCAAATGCAGCGGTTGCCATTACGCCAACTACATCTGTTCAGATCTTTACTCCATCTCCAACAGGGCTGAGAGAAGTATTCTGCTATATTCGAAGGCACTTGCTTGGTGGAATGGAGATGAAGAGGCGGATGTGCTACATCTGATCAGCGTTTTACCCTTTGCCCTCTGGCACAGAACGGAGATCTCCGACAGGAAGCGATCTGAAGTTAGAGACATTGAAAAAGACGTTAGCGATGAATTTTTTGCGGTTCAGGATAGCATAAGGAAGGTGAAGAAGAGGTGGGAAGAGCATAGAAGTCTTCAGATCGAAGCTTACAACCTCCTCAAAAAGGGTGAAGAGAAAGAGGTGGAGAACATCGCAAGCCTGACTGGACATCCTTTTTTCAAAAGTCTTTTGAGGGGATGAATTTTGGAAGACTCGGAGTGTGAAATCCAAGCTGGAGGAGCAGTTTCTAACATAGAGTTAAGGAAAGTGTTTGAGAAGGTAAGAAAGAAGCTTTACTATCCTCCGGTTGAGGAGTTTGAAGTTTCAGAGAAAAGCAGATTCGAGTTCGGAAGGAGGTTAAAGCTTGTTATTGGTAAAGGAGAAGTCAAAATGTTCAGCAGAAAAGCCCTTGAGGGGTTGTTTGCGTTAAATCTCAATCACTGGGCAAAGCATCCTTATGACCTCAAAACAATTTTGCTTGAAGAATACTGGCTTAGGGACTTTGAGAAAAGGTCTGAGATAAGAGATATTTTTGATGATCTAGTTTCCGCTCTTGATTTAATCTTTAACCGTGGAGTTGAAGAGGTAATAGATTACTATCACCAAGCTCCGATCAGAGGGAAACATGATGTTCTAATAAGGGCCTATCTTCAGAGGGTTAGCGGTGAAAAGTTGATTGGTAGCGTGAATGAAGAAATCGAGGGAAGGGTGGATGAATTGATGAAGATAGATTTCCTCGATTTGAGAAAAATGAGATTGAGGATAAATCTAATTCGATTCGGCAAAATCATAGAGGATTTGATAGAAGGTTTCCAACCTCAGATCAGCGTTGAAGATTTCTCCGAAAAAGATCTTAAGGAAGCTTTGAAGGAGGCTGCTTGGGAACTTGATGAAAGGGAATTCGAAGACCTATGCAAGTTCATAGGAAAGAAGACGGAGACGACGATAAAAAAGCCAAGAAAAGTCTGGTACATGGAGAAGGCAAGGAGTTATTCCATCTACATCCAGTCCCGATCGAAAACTGGATCGCTTTATCCTTCGGAGATCAAGGAATTCGAATTCGATGACAAAATCGAGGCGTTCAATCCTGTGGAGAGTTATGGAAAGCTGATTCCCGGAATAGCAAAAAAGTACGTTTACGAGGACTTTGAAGGAATGGTAGGGGGCGTGTCGGATGCTGTTATCGTGATGGACTCCTCAGGCAGTATGACGGATCCCGGGAGGGGTGTTTCATATGCTGTGCTCGGAGCTTTTGTGATAGCAAGGAACTATCTCGAGAACGGAGCGAGGGTTGGAGTGGTTAACTTTTCAAATGAGAATCTCAGCCTTCTTCCAACGAGAGGGGATGCTGTATTTGATCATCTTATCCTTTATCAGGGGGGTGGAACCCATTTGGATGTGGATGAGCTGGGGAGGTATCTAGACAGGTTGAGAACTCAACCGGATTTGATTATGATAACGGATGGTGGTATTGAGAACATCGATGAGGTCTCGGAGTTTATCTCAAAACTCAAGTCAATGACACTCATATGGATAAAAAAGCATGTGAAGGGATTAAAGGAGTTCTCAGAGCGAGTAGAAAGACTGAAAGCAATGAAGGGAGTTGAAGTTTTTGATGTTGAGGATGAGAAGGATATACCTTTGATAGCTGTGAGGAGATTCGGTGATTTTTATGCCTGATGTGAGAAAAATCCTCGAGAGATATCCGAATGTTCTTGAGGTTGGAAAGGATGCCAAAAAAGCTAGGAAGAAAGCTAAAAGGATCAAACGGAAAACAGAATTCAAAGAGCTTGGCGAGATACTGGCGGTTTATCTCCAGAGAGAAACTTCGAATGCTTTCAGACTGAACTCACATCTGGCATTTGATTATGGTAGAAAAGTTCAACGTGGTTTCGGTTTAGGTTTGGATGAGATAGAAGAGATGGTAAATCTGATTCTACCTGAAAAAATTATTGAATTTGAAAAAGAAATAAGGGTTAAGCTTTGTGATGACCTTTTTGATAGCTATCTTGGGTATTTCTTTTCTGGATTATACCATGATGTTATAGAGGATAGGGATTCCATCACCTTTGATCTACGAAAAACCCTACCTAAGTTTCCCCATCTACGTTATCGCCTGAGCAATAAGTGGGGTTTTGGATATAGGCATAGTAGAGGGGAACTAATCCTCTTGGGCTATCCGGGGGGCTATGTGGGTCATGAGATGAGTGGGGGGAAGATAGAGGTCATTGGCAGCACGAGCGATAGGGTAGGCTACAAAATGAGAGGAGGAGAGATAATCGTTAGGGGCTCGTGTGGATGGAGAACCGGAGATGAGATGAAGGGTGGGAGAATCATTGTAGAAGGTGATGTTGGGGAGTGGACTGGAATAAACATGGTTGGCGGGGAGATAAGAGTTAGAAAGAGTATAAAATCTCTGGGAAAGAGGCTTGGAGGGAAAATATCGGTCTGGAAAGACGGTTGGGTTGAGATTGATTAAATTAGTAAAATAATAAAATTAATTGAATTAATTTTACATATGAAAATAATCGATAGGTTGTTAAATGGGATTAATATCCCCAAACCTGAATGTGAAAGAAAGTATAAGAAAGCGATCAATCCAAACAGAGTTGAGGAAGCAATTCTAATTTTCCTTGATTGGGCAAAGGACAAGTATGGATGGAAAAAGGAGGTCTGGGAGGAAGCCTTCAAGCTTGGAATGGAGCTAGCAAGTGAATTTTACATTTCCATTGAGGACATAATCTTGATCCAAAAGTATAAGTATGGCGGAATATTTGGATTCTTTATCTCAGGCTTGATTCACGATCTTATCGGGGATAAAAAGCTCCGTTTGAGGTTGAGTTCAATGTCTGGAGTAGGGTATAAATTCAAGACGGGGGAACTGGAAATTTTTGGTGATAAGCTGGTTTACCTCGGATTAAAAATGAGAGGAGGGAAGATAATCCTCCATGGAAATGCGGGAAATTATGTGGGTAGGGAGATGGAAGAAGGAGAGCTGATAATAGAAGGGGACGTTAGGAACTGGGCAGGGTATGGTATGAAAGGTGGGAAATTGGTGATAAAGGGAAATGCCGGGAACGTTTTGGGTGGGAAGATGGAAGGTGGTGAGATTGTTGTTTACGGAAGTATAGGTGATTGGCTTGGAGAGGATGCAAAAGGTGGAAAGATCGAAGTCAAGGGCTGGAATGTGGATGAAAATCAAACTCTCGGCAATTGATTGATTGGATTGAAGTTAAATATTTTTGTATAAAATTTTACTTTCATTTTACTCAAAAAACCTCATCATTAAATTGAAAACATTCTAATAATTTATAGCGAAGTGTCTAGCATGAAACACAGAATTCTTTCGAGACCGAGCTACAGCCTGTTGGAACTTGAATTGGAGAGCGGAGAAGAGGTGCAGGCTGAGACAGGGGCTATGGTTTACATGAGGAATGTTGAACTGAAAACGGAGATGAAAGGCGGATTTTTTGGGGGTCTGAAAAGATCGCTCCTTGGAGGGGAATCTTTCTTTATCAACAGGTTCGTCTCTAAAGGCAAGGGACTTCTCGGATTGGCCCCGAGATATCAGGGCGATATAGTACACATACCGATAGACGGAAGAATGTATGCACAAAGTGGTGCATTTCTTGCCTCTTCGCCGGAAATAAATGTGGACACAAAATGGGGTGGTGCAAGAACGTTTTTCGCTGGAGAGGGGCTTTTTCTACTAAAACTCGAGGGTAGTGGAGATCTATGGCTTTCCTCTTTTGGTGGAATAGAAGAGGTAGAGGTCGAGGGAAATTTAAAAGTTGATACGGGCCATATCGTTGCTTTTGGAGAAGGTTTGAACTTTAAGATCTCCAGAGCTGGCGGATTAAAAGCGACCCTTCTAAGTGGAGAAGGACTGGTGGCAGAATTTAGTGGAAGCGGAAAGGTCTGGATTCAGACGAGGTCTATCGGAGAGTATGTTGGTTGGCTTGCATCTCTCCTACCGAAGAGGGATTAATTGTGTTTAATTGATTTTATTTTTTAAAATATTTTCAATCAAATCCAAGTTCGTAGAGCGCCTCTACTGCCTTTTGGAGATATTCAGTTCTAACGAGGATGTGATCGGTTGAGTAGGAAGAGAAGACAAGAATGGGTACGTTCTTCTCAGCCAGAACTCTCGAAATCCTCGCAATAAAGCCAACCATGTCGAATGGAAGAACAGTTTCGAAAGTTATAAGTCTGAAACCTCTTTCAGCTTCTAATCCTTCTGGAAGCTTTTCCTCCTCAGCGACGACTGTTATCTCCCTTCCATCGTTTATTAATGCGAAGAATGGAAAATTTAGATGATTAAGGACATCAAAATTTCTTGTTCTGGCAACCGCATAATTGACTTTGCTAACCTTCAGTTTTACTTTCCCTCTGTCCCCACTTTTAATCTCATTTTTCTCATTTTTCTCTCTCATAGAATCCTCCTGTTCTTTGGCACAAAATTAATTATCCTATCACCTTTTACTCTCCCACATCCAAGGAAGTAGGAACCGGATTTGAGGATAACGTATTTACCATCTTTTTTATCATCTTTAGCCTCCAAATTGTCTTTTTGATCCATTTCTAAATTCTCACCCATCATCCATCTTTCAGCCCTATATCTGCTGACTTCCACAACATTCTTCTTCGCTTTCGGACCGACAAGAAAGGAACCCTCGATAGAGAGCCTCAAACCATCCTTCTCAATCGTGCCAAAGTAAATTCCTTGGCTAACCTTCCTGACATTGAAATCAAGCTCGCAATCCCTGTAGGCATAGATCCTCTTCTTTCCCATTTCCCTGAAGCTCAGATTTATTCTTTCAACTCCGAACTGCTCCTTCAGCATGTTTTTGATTTGCTCTCCCAGCTCCTTTTCCGCATTCCTCTCGTCATTCGCATTCATCTCTAATCACCTGGCTTAAGAATCTTTGCCACAAAAAAGCCTTCCGTATCGTTGTCTTGAGGGTGGATTCTGAGGCAATTTTTAACTTCCCCGCTAAATTTAACCCCTTCGAACTCTGTTATTCCGGCTCTGGCCTTAACTGGGAGATCGATCTTCTCAATTTCCGCATCGGTCGTTGAGAGCAGAGAATCGACAACCTCCTCGTTTTCTTTAACATCGAGGGTGCATGTTGAGTAGACTAAAATCCCGCCAGGCTTTAAAGCTCTGTAGGCGGATCTCATCAGCTGCTTTTGGAGTTTCGAAAGTGCCTCAACCTCCCTTATATTCCATATCCTGAGATACTTGAAGTTCTTCCTGATCATACCGACGTTGCTGCAGGGAGCATCCAGCAAAACCCGATCGAATTTGTTTTCGTATCTACCGAAGCTCCTCCCATCCATCATCGTTACTACGGTGTTTATCACACCACACTTCTGGAGATTCGAGATCAGGATGTTGATTCTGGGGTACGTCACATCATTAGCGATTATGCAGCCCCGGTTTCCCATATAGGATGCGATCTGCGTCGTCTTTGCTCCGGGAGATGCGGCCATATCTAAAATAAGCATTCCTGGGTCAACCTCCAAAGCGACTGCTGGGATCATCGAGCTTGCTTCTTGGGAGAAAATCAGGCCGAGTTGATGCTCAATCGTTTTGGTTATTCTTTTATCCTCTTCATAAACGAAGTAACCCTCCTTGCACCATGGAATTCGCTCAAGTTCAAACTCTTGAGAAAGATTTTTTACTACCTCCTCTGGTTTGGCTTTCAGTTTGTTTACTCGAAAGCTCTGCCTTAAAGGCCTGAACATGAATTCGATGAATTCATCGCTCGAATCTATTTTAGAGTACCTCTCGAAAAACTCTGGATTTATGTCATGCAGTTCGGACATGACCTCCTGTGTGTCGGTCTTTCCAATCGGCATCTTTTTGAAAATCTTTTCCGAGTTTTAAAAATGAATTGCTCGATAGTTTCCAATTTGATCAATCGATTTTGTCCTTTTTCGCCTTTTTTCAAGTACAATACTTGGAAATCTCCACTTAAAAACTCAAAATTCAATACTTCAATCGAAACCGAAAAGTTTTTTGATTAGCCATGGAGCTAAAGCCATGCGAGCTAGTCATCTTATTTTAATGTTGCTTCTCGTTCTGCTAATGAGTGGATGTGCTCAACAGCAGCAACCGAAGGCGAAAATAAAGGTAGGCATTCTGCCGATCGAGGATGCGCTACCCTTTGTTGTGGCGGATGAGGAAGGAATCTTCAAGAAACATGGTGTGGATGTTGAAGTTATTAAATTCCAGAGTGCTATGGAAAGGGATGCAGCTCTAACGTCTGGCCAGATAAACGCCGTTCTCACTGATCCGCTTGCGGTAATTCTGCTCAGGAATGCGGACATTGATGTGCAAATAGTTTCGCTTTGCCTAGGAAAAACACCTCAAGAGGGAGTTTTCACGATCCTTGCGGCCCCGAACTCATCGATAAAAAAGCTTGAAGATCTGGAGGGGAAGCAAATAGCGATCTCCAGCAACACGATAATTGAGTACGTAACCGATGAGATGCTGGATGGAGTGAAGGTTGAAAAGGTGGAGATAAAGAGCATACCCCTCAGACTTCAAACTCTTCTGGAAAGCGAGGTCAATGCTGCAACTCTCCCAGAGCCTTTAGCGAGCTTGGCCGTTATGAAGGGGGCAAAGAAGATCATTTCTGACGCGGACTTGGATGAGAGCATATCGCATACGGTTATAGTTTTCAAGAGGGATTTCATAAATTCCAATCCTGAGGATGTGAAAAAGTTCTTGGCCGCGTATGATGAGGCTGTTGAGAGAATAAACTCCAATCCAGAAAAATACAGGGAGAAGTTCATTGAAATAGCTAGAGTACCAAAGCCACTGGCGGAGAGCTACAAGATGCCAAAGTATCCGAAGTCTGAAATCTTTCCTAAAGAATTCTATGAAGGCTATGTCGAATGGGCGATGGAGAAAAAGTTAATAAAGAAAAGCATACCCTACGAGGAGGCAGTTTACAAGAAATAGACAAGGTATTGAAAATGGTAAGAAACCTGCAGGAAGCATAAAGTAGGAAGTGAAGATGATTGAAGCGAGAAAAGTTTCGATGACATATCCTGATGGAACGGAGGCTTTAAAAGAAGTCAGTTTCTCTGTTAAGAAGGGGGAAATTTGCTCTATTATAGGGCCTTCCGGATGTGGAAAGTCAACTCTCCTCTTTATTTTTTCCGGCCTGCTTAAACCCACGGGAGGAGAGGTCTTCATCAATGGAAGGCCAGTAAATTCTCCAAGAAAGGATGTATCCCTCATTTTGCAGGATTATGGTCTTTTTCCATGGAAAAATGTAAGGGACAACATCGCAGTTGGAATGAAGATCCAGGGGTTTGCAGAGAATGAGATTGAAAAAGCTGTTAACTCCCTGATAAAAAAAATTGGACTTGCTGGATTTGAAAGGTCGTATCCTAAACAATTGTCTGGTGGGATGAGACAGAGAGTCGCATTTGCAAGGGCTCTCGCTTTGAAGCCATCGATAATGCTGATGGATGAACCCTTCTCATCCTTGGATGCGTTATCAAGGGAAAAGATGCAGGATTTCCTCATCCAGATATGGAAGGAAACCTCCACCACGATCGTTCTCGTAACTCATAATATAGAGGAAGCAGTCCTGCTTGGAAAAAAGATCGTCGTGCTTACTGAAAGACCGGGGACGGTAAAGGAAATAGTGAAGAACGAAGGAGCTGCCAGAACAGAATATCGCTATGAAGAGGAATACTTTGAAAGGTGCAGGGAGGTCAGAAAATTAATTGGTCTTAAAGATTAAGGTCTGAAAGGGTAAAAAAATAGGGGATCGATCAAAATGGTTGGAAGACTTAATGGTGGATTAAGTGGGTTAAGTGGATTAGGTAGATTAAATGGATTGAACGGACTGAATGGGTTGAAGATCAGAGGATGTATTTTTGCAATTGTGGTAATTCTAGTTCTCTGGGCAGTTGGGGCAAGTCTTTCCTCCTCACCTGCTTTACCTTCCCCCTTGATTGTGGTAATCTCCTTCATTTCCGATCTGCCTGAGCTCATCCCACACATGCTCGTAAGCGCTTATAGGGTTATATACTCGATATTGCTCGCTCTCTCCTTTGCAATCCCGATTGGTTTAATTAGCTATAAAGAAAAAATCGATAGCATTGTTTCTCCCTTTATTTATCTGCTTTACCCTATCCCTCATATAGTTTTACTTCCAATCATCATCCTCCTTTTCGGAATCGGGGATGCGTCGAAGATATTTCTAATCTCCATGATCGTGTTCTTCCAAATTCTGGTAACAGCGAGGGATGCGGCAAGAAACGTCAGCGATTATTACATTCTCTCCCTAAAGTCCTTGGGAGCAAGCGAATTGGATGTTTACAGACATGTGATATTTCCAGCCACGCTTCCAAAAATTCTTACGGCAATGAGGATAAGCATCGGAACAGCCATAGCTGTCCTCTTCTTTGCGGAGTCCTTTGCCACATCAAGTGGGCTGGGTTATTTCATACTTGATTCATGGAGCAGAGCCGATTACAACAGCCTTTACTCCGGAATAATTTCAATGGCCCTGCTCGGTTTCTCTCTCTATCTATTTGTGGAATTTCTTGAAAAGAAATTTTGCAAGTGGGTTTAATTTGGTTAAAAGGGTTAAGGAAATCAAAAGAGTAAAACTGGGTTTGAAATAACTTCTGGGAACTGTCTGAACAGTCCTCTGCTAATTCAACCCCTCAACGAACTCTCTGATTTTGTTTTGCAAAAGCTCAGCAATCACCTTTCCGTCCACTTTTCCTCTGAACTCTTTCATCACAAGCCCCATCAGAGGTTTAAAGGATTTTTCCCTTTTATCGGCGATAAAATCCTTCTTTTCCAGGAGAAGTCCA
>QMZD01000045.1 GCA_003662985.1 Archaeoglobales archaeon
CAGAGCGACAGGAACTTTTTTACAGATTTCAGCTATCTTCATCAGTTCTTCTCTTCTCTGCTCATTCTCCTCCTCTTCAGCCATTTTCATGGATAATTCTGCGTATCTAAGCCCGTATTCAGCGATAGCCTGGGAGACTATTTCGGATGCTTTATAAAATGCAAATCTTTCTGAATCACAAACGCCTTCCCTTTCGATTTCTTCCATTTTCCTTCTACTCTCATCTGCAAACCATCTGAAACCTTTCTTCATGATGTAAGGGTAGTTAACGGCCACATGCGATATTCCAGCCATTTCTGTGAGAATGAAAAGAGAACCTGAATACAGGATTTCCATTATTCCTTGCATGAGCTGCAAATGCTTCTATGGTTCTGTTCTGCCAGTAGGGCTATATAATTCAGAAAAACCTCCGCATCCTCTTCGCTAACGTTCAGCCTGTTGGTATCCCTCGAAGGGAGAGTATCTAGATCGTTTATCAGTCTCAAACCAACACCCTCCGGAAAAAGAATTGCCCGGTGGATTCGGAAGCATTGTTCCCACGATCAGCTCACCATCGAGAATTTGAATCGGGATGTTTTCGAGTACGTGTTTTAAAGCCTTAGCCTGCCTGATTATCATCGGTTCCCCTTCCGTCCGTTTCATCGACTCAGTATACAGTTTCGCTCTTTCAATGCTGAGTCTCGCAGGCTTTCTGACATTTGAGATCAATCTTTCAATCCTCTCCACCTTTTCCATAAACAGATCACGAAAAACTATTACTTAAGCTTGTTTACCTTTAAACCTTGTCTGAACGTCAGAAAATGTGAAAGGTAAAATACTAAAAATACTAAAAATTCTAAATTTTTAACACACGGAAAACTGGAAACCTAGAAAGCTAAACGGCTAATTCTACTACCTAAATCTCGAAATACAGCTTTTCTACCTCGCCCAGAGAGCTTCTATCTCCCTCCTTCACGAACCTGCCTTTAACAAGAACCGCCACCTTATCTGCAAGATCCAGAGCCATCTTGACGTTCTGCTCAACCATCAAAATGGAGACATCCATTTCATTTTTCATTTTCAAAAGGGAATCCTTGATGTTTTCAATGATGATCGGGGCCAGACCCATTGATGGTTCGTCGAAAAGCAAAAGGCTTGGGTTTGACATCAAAGCCCTACCGATCGCAACCATTTGCTGCTCTCCACCGCTTGCTCTTTTAGCGATATGGTTTCTCAACTCCCTCAATCTAGGGAAAAGTGTATACACCATTTCTAGCGTATCGTCGCCATCTCTACCCAGAGCACCCATTTTCAGATTATCTTCGATGCTTAAATTCGGAAAGAGTTTTCTTCCCTCCGGACAGACTGCTACCCCTCTAGCAATCCTTTCATGGGTTTTTAGCCCGGTAATATCCTCTCCTTTGAATTTAATTCCACCTTCCGTTTTAACCAAACCTAAAATCGATTTGATCAATGTCGTTTTTCCGGCCCCGTTAGGCCCCAGAATCGTAAAGGTTTCCCCCTCTTCAATCCCAAAGTTTATACCTTGGAGAATCTGAGCTTTACCATAATAAGCCCTTAAACCTTCTACTTCCAGAATAGCCATTATATCTACCCCGAATATCCAATATAAGCTTCAATAACTTTTGGATCCTTAACAACCTCCTCAGGTGTTCCCTCTTTCAGGATTCTCCCGGCGTTCAAACAGATTACCCTCTCCACTTCGTTGAAAAGTTCCCTGAGTTTGTGCTCAATGATGACCATCGTGATACCGAACTCCCTAAGTCTTCCTATTATTCTATGTAATTCAAGACACTCCCTGGGACTTAAACCTGAGAATGGCTCGTCGAGCAGGATCATTCTTGGATTTGTTGCCATAGCAATTCCAATACCTAATTTTCTCAGCTCTCCCTGCGGTAGATCTCCAGCCTTCATATCTCTCTTATCCCAAAGGTTGAAATCTTTTAGGATATCCATAGCATCCGGATTGACGGCTATTATGTTCTCTAAAACCGTCATTTCGCTGAAAACCCTCATTATCTGAAAGGTCTTAACCAAACCAAGTCTTACTATCTTACTTGGCCTTTTCCCAGTGATATCAATGTCTCTAAAATAGACCTTCCCAGCAGTTGGTTTCATTTCTCCAGAGATTACGTTAAAAAGGGTCGTTTTTCCTGCCCCATTTGGTCCAATGATGCCAAGAGTTTCCTCTTTTTTGACTTTAAGACTGACGCCATCGACAGCAACAAGCTCTCCAAACTTTTTTGTGACGTTTTCCACCTTCATAATTACCATTAATTATTGTTGGGTAGTCGGAATATTTAAGTATTACTTATATTAATTACTATTAATGATGAGGAAGTTGCTGATATTGGTGTTTGTAGGACTGCTGTTGTTCGGATGTGCCCAGCCAGCTCCAAAACCTACTCCCACTCCAACACCAACCGCGACGCCTACGGCCACACCCACGCCAACACCGCCACCGTTTGGAGGTAAAAAAGAGGTTGTTATAGGGGTTATCGCCCCAATGGCAACGCTCATAGGGAAAGCCGAAAAGAATGCAGCACAGTTAGCAGTTGAGGAAATAAATGCTGCAGGTGGAATCCTAGGATTGAAGATAAAGCTTGTTGAGGGCGATACAAAGCTGAATCCCGACACAGCTGCTTCAGAGTTTAGGAGGTTAGCAACTGTCGAGAAAGCAGATATGATTACCGGAGGTTTTTCAAGCGGTGTTATGTTCTCCATGATGGAAGTTATGGCTGAAACCAAGACCGTTTTCCTGGCAGATGCTTCATCTCCCGGACATCCAGCAAAGGTTGCTGAGGACTACGACAAATATAAGTATTGGTTCAGAATTCATCAGAACAACGGTTCGACCTTCGCTTGGGACCTAGCAGCGATGATAGACTTCCTGAGGGACAAGGGAGTTAAGATCGACAAGGTTTACATCATCAGAGACGAACACGTATGGACTGATGCTGTGATGAAAGGTCTAACTCCAGAACTGGAAAAGAGAAATATTGAGATCGTAAAAGATGTTACAGTTGGAAGAGGATACACGGAATATGAACAGCATCTCCTAGAGGCAAAGGATCTTAAAGCTGATCTGATAATGCCAATCCTCGCAATAGCAGGAACCGGTGATGTTTTGGCCAAATCTTGGGGTGAACTCCAGATTCCGGCCCTGCTAGCTGGCCATGATCTTGCAGCAATTGATTACCAATTCTATGACAAAACGGAAGGTATGGCCAATTACGAGATATTTATCGCTGATGGTGGAGCTCTTGTTACGGCACCACCCACAGACATAGCTAAGAAATTTATAGAGAACTACAAAGCAAAATTTGGACATTATCCTGAGGCCCACCAAGCTTACGGAACATACGATGCGATATACACCTACAAAGCAGCAGTAGAGGCTGCATATAAAGCTGGAGAAAAGAATCCATTCGATCCAGATGTTGTTGTAAAATATCTCGAGAAATATGATCCAAAGAACCCCATCGCGCTGACAAGAACGATTGCATGGCACAAAAACCATGCTCTTGCTTGGGGAGACAATTACGTAAGAAACTGGATCTCCCAGTGGCAAGATGGCAAACAGTACATACTAACACCTCAGAAAGTTGCCAATGGTGAGTTGAAACTGCCACCTTGGCTGGGGCAATAGTTGATTAATAGACCTTATTTTTAATTCTCTTATTTTATCTTTTATTCGTCTTCTGCCCCCTTTTACTTTACACTATAAACCTACTTTAAAAGAGGGATTTTAATTTGTCAATTCTTAAAAAAAGATTAAATTTTTAATTATATTAAATCAACCCTGTTATTTATTTTAAACTACCTACAGTTTTTATCGTCTGTCTATCGAATGGATCATTGGACAGTTTGATTAAAACGAATTCTTAATGATTTTTCGAAAATTTTTTATTTTTAAATTTTCAGTTACTAATAATGATAGAAATCGTTCTAAGGATACTAATCTACGGAGCCGTTCTCAGCGGGATTTGGGCACTTACCGCTTCAGGTTTCTCTTTAATCTTTGGAATTGCACGTATCCTGAACTTCGCTCACGGTACTTTTTTCGTTTTATCCGCATATTTAAGCATTTTATTGATAAAAAACCTTGGATTTAATATCTTCATATCTTACGCCGTCAGTGTAATTCTGGTTGGTTTGGTGGGTGTAGTAATATACAAGATAATGATGGCACCAATAAGGGAGCATGAAGTTATGGTTATAATTGTAACCCTAGCTTTTGCCCTCCTTGTGGGAGAGGTTCTGCTTTTGATATTCGGAGAGCATGGCATATCCGTTCCATCTTTTGCTCGGGGTTTTGTGGAGATCGCAGGAGTCCCGATAACATGGAAAAGAATCTCAGTATTCATCGCTGCAATAGTGGTAATCATCCTGCTGGAATACTTCATAAACAGAACCAGAACGGGGAAAATGATTTCTGCTGCCTCTCAAAACCTCGAAGCTGCTATGATCGTGGGGATGGATGTGGAAAGACTCTTTGTTATAACCATGTTCATATCGGCCGCACTTGCAGCCTTTGGAGGTTTGCTTTACGCTCAAGTGTTTGCTGCAAGCCCGATATTCGCATTTAAATCGCTGATATTTGCATTCGCGATAGTGATTCTTGGCGGTTTAGGAAGCGTTCGAGGAAGTATAATAGCCTCTTTTATAGTCGGTTACATCCTGACAATCACGATTAATACACTCGGGGCAAGATGGGGAGAATTCATGGTTCTTGTAACAATAATTGGGATCCTTATCGTTAGACCGACAGGACTCTTCGGGGTGGAAGAATGATGAGCGAGTTTTACAGGGATCCAAAAATTTTTGTTATAGTTGTTCTCTTGATTTTGGCATTAGCAGCACCACTATTCCTTCCAGATGCTTTCGTTTTTCTTATAGGGTTGACTTACCTCTTCATCATACTCGCAATTAGCTGGGATGTCATTGTTGGTTACACCGGGCAGGTTAATCTCGGCCACACGGTTTTCGTTGGGATAGGGGCCTACACAACGGCTTTGCTACAGGTTCCATCGAGATTCGAAGGTACTTTTCTGAACGCGCTTGCTGGAATTCCCCAACCACCGGTTTTCATCTCGATTTTACTCGGAGGAATAGTTGCAGCTTTCGTCGGATTCGTTATAGGTGTTATAACTCTAAGGCTGAAAGGCTACTATTTCGCTTTGGTAACGGCGGTTTTACCGTTGGTGTTTATACAGTTTCTCTACGTTTGGTCAGATATTTTCGGTGGTGAAGAGGGATTTTCCGTTGGACTTGAGAGAGCTTTAGCTCCTGACTCCACTGGAAAGTACTACATAGCATTTGGTTTAATGGTAATCTCCATAATAACCCTCTATTTCATCTTGAGGAGCTCCATTGGATACAAATTTAGAGCCGTAAGAGATGATGAGATCTTGGCTGAATCGGTTGGAATAGATATAGTAAAATACAAGGTTCTCTCCTTCGTTATCAGCTCCTTCTTCGCAGGTTTGGCAGGAGCTGCCTTTGTCCATTATAGGATTACCGTTGGCCCAAGCCTATTCGATATACCACTTATGCTACTGATAATCCTTGCAGCCGTTATCGGAGGTCTTGGAACCCTCTACGGCCCAATACTCGGTGGATTCATAATCTATTTGATGAAAAACTGGTGGTTAAAGAGTATCTCAGGCATAAGCGCGATACTTCCAATCAACGATGAGGTCATACTTTATACCATTCTTATTATCGTTGCCATTCTCGCACCACACGGGATATGGTCGTATATCCGGTTGGGGGTAAATAAAATATCTGGAAAAGCGGTAAGATAATTAAAAATCAAAACTAAAAAACTCAAACTAAAGAATACTTTGAGATAATTTGATTATTTAACTCGAATCGAACAATCGAACTATCTAAGCGATTCTATAAAAGCCTCGACCTGAGTTTTCGCCCTCTCCAGAGGCATAACCCTTGGATCACATTGCGGTGCTTCGAGAATGAGGCTTGAGATCCCGACCTCATCTTGCAGGATTTTAGCCAAAGGTCTGATGATTATCGATGTGATTCTACAGCCGGTGTTTTCAAGCAGCAAAGCTCCATCCAGATCCGCTTTCCTCGCATTTTCAATGATACTGTCCATCAGATCGTAAGTTGAGTTTGTGAAGTGCATCGATCTCCTCACCATGCTTTCAAAGGGTTTTTTCGAATCACAGAGGTGCAGAGATGCGTTTACGTAAAGATTGATTGGAAAGGTTGCCCCAAGCATCTCGCAGTATTCGTAGAGCGACAGAGAATGCCATGGCATGATTCCAAAAGTCAGAAGCCTGAATTTTTCTTCAGGAACAACCCCTTCCTTCCTCTTCACCCTTTCTTTTATTATTTCATAACCCCTTTCTGCAAATTCAAAGGCATAATCGCTACCAAGAACGAAGAATGCTAGAAAAACGAGATCCGCTATCTCCCTCTGGCTCCCAGGAGTTGGCTTTGACATCATCAGCTTTGTTATTTCTATCAAAAGCTTTGAGGTTTCTTCAGAAGTTTCGAAAACCCTTTCAAATTTCTCTTCATCCAAGGGTGTTTTTGTCACTTTTTCCATGAACTCGAACAATCCCTTCAACTTTGCGATAGAATACTCCATGTAAAGTTCCTCAACCCTCTCCGGCATCTTTGTCAGCTCATCGACGTATCCAAGAGCATCGGATGTCCAGTAGGGGTAATTTATCGTGTATTTTGGAATACCAAACTTTCTCGCGAAAACCTCCGTCATCTCATGATGGGCAACGCAAAGAGCTCTGGTGTCAACGATAAAGTCGGGAGTGGGCATAAGAGGTTTGGTAGCCTTTTCTGGCTCCTCTATCGAACCTATGGTCGTTTTGAAGTAATCGCAGAGAAAATGACCATATCCCTTGCTCACACTCGCATCGATGAGATCAACAGATGAACCTCGAGCAGCGCAGTAAGCTGAATACTGCTCCGGAAAGGCGGGAACAACATCGAATATGTAGATAATCTCGGATGGATAGAAGGAGAAAAACCAGCCAACAGGCCTACCTTTTTTTAAGAGTTCATCCTGTCTTGCAAGATGCTTTTTGAAGAGATTCCGGTAGAGGGTTTTATAACCCAAAGGATTCCACTCCTGAAGCTCCATAAAATCACCCGTAAGATTCTATAAAAGCTTCAACCCTTGTCCTGAGCTGTTCAGTCGGATAGGGAGAGTCCAAATCAAGAACGAGAGTTGGAAAATCGCTGAACTCCTGAAGGATGAATGGGCACTGATGACCGCAGATCTCGCAGCCTCTATCCTTCAAAAGAATGATCGCATCTGCCCCGCTCTCCCTTATTCTTTCCCTGATGAATTCCAACCTATCCTCTATAGACAGATTTCCAACACCAGATGTGAGAACACATGCAGATTGGCTGAGATACCTCTTTGCCAGATCTTTCAGCGTTTTTCCCTCCACAAACCCCTTGTAATATCCGGCAGATGTGCAGAGGTCATCGGATACAACAATACCTCCCATCTCCTCAATCATCTTCACAATTTCCACATCGTAGAAGTCCGTTCCAGATAGATGGACTCTAAGCTTATAATCCTTGTAACCTTCGAAGTCATTTGTTTTACTCAGTAACTCTCTGAGATGATCATTCATTTCCTCCTTCAGCATGCTCGTGCTCGCAAGCAAAAGCTTAAGCCATTCTTCTCCGGAGAGCCTTGGAGAGTCGGCATATCTGAGTTCTGATAAATCGTTCAACAATTCTCTGAAGGTGTTATAAACTTCAATTGATTCCTTCAATTTTTCCTCACTGAACTCCGTTGCAAAGAAGGATGTAAACCTACCTATGAATCTCCTTAACTCCTTTTCAAAAAAATCGAGAGAAGTCTCGTCCCTTACGTAGGGGATCTGAATCAAATAGGAGAATCTCGGCTTAAGGTAAAAGCTGTAGGCAGAGAAAAAATGACTTTTGGTGTCATCCGAGGTCATGCCAACGATGCCATCCAAAAAGCCGAACTCACCTTTCAGCGCATCCTCCATGATTCTTTTCGAATAAAGGCACAGCCATGTAGGTATTTTCGCACTCGCAAGCTCGGTTGATTTTGACAAACCCAGCAACCTTACAGGTACAGCTCCCATCGAATGGATTATTTCCTCCGGAACGTTGTTGCAGAGTGTGCCTATAACAATCCTACCGTTTTCCCTATACTTTTTAAGAAGACTGCGGGTAAGGAAAAAATTGTAGAGTTGATTGACCTTGTCTTTTTCCATCCTATCTACCTTTATCGCTTAGCTTCAGCTTCCCTTTGCCTTTTTCAACTCTTCTTCCCTGAGAATTCTTCTCAGAATCTTCCCGACTGGGGACTTTGGAAGCTCCTCTCTGAATTCAATGATCCTTGGAACCTTGTACTTTGCGAGGTGCTGCTTTGTGAACTCTATTATTTCCTCTTCGCTCGCAGTCTCACCTTCCTTGAGCACGATAAACGCCTTGACGTTTTCACCTCTGTAGGGATCCGGCACTCCAATTACGGCGCATTCCTTGACTTTCGGATGCGTGTAAAGCACCTGTTCAACCTCGGCCGGATAGATGTTGTAGCCGCCGGCTATTATCATGTCCTTCTTCCTGTCAACGATGTAAACATAGCCATCCTCATCCATGTAACCAATATCGCCTGTGTAAAGCCAGCCATCCCTTATGCTCTCCTTCGTCCTCTCTGGATCATTCCAGTACTCTTTTATTATCTTCTTGCTTCTGAGTACAATCTCCCCAACGTTCTCCTCTCCAAGTGGGAGATCCTCGCCAGTATTGCTATCAACTATCTTAATGTCAACTGAGGGCACCGGCAGACCTGCACTCCCAACCTTTATGATCCCATGTACGGGATTGCTCGTTCCGATTATGGCTGCTTCAGTCAACCCCCACTGCTCTATTACAGTACAATCCGGCATCAATTCCTTAACCTTACGCAGAAGCTCAATTGGCACGGGAGCTGACCCAACGCTTATAACCCTCACAGAAGAGAGATCGAAGCTTCTAACCCTTGGATGATTCACCAAAGCAACCAGATGAGTGGGCACACAGTGGATCTGAGTTATGCCATGGGTTTCGATAGCATTAAGCAGATCTCCCGCATCGAAGTACGGGAAAAGAACGACCGTGCATGCATTGTAGAAGATGTTCATGTTCGAGTTCCAGATGCCATTCCCATGAAACATCGGCATTAAGCCCGAGAAGACGTCTTTCTCCCTTTTAACATCCAGCATAGCAGAGAAGATTTTCGCATCGATCATTATGTTTCTGTGGGTGTAGACCGCCCCCTTGGGCAAGCCCGTTGTGCCTCCAGTATAGGTTAGCGATGCAACATCTTCGAGCTCTGCCTGAATCTCGGGAGGCTTTGAAGAGTGATTTTTAAGAAGATCGGTGAAGAGATATACCCCCTCCTTTTCTCTAAGC
>QMZD01000046.1 GCA_003662985.1 Archaeoglobales archaeon
ATTAAATAGTATGATAATATATTAAAATTACTTCAGTTTAATTATACATAAAAAACTATTGTATAGATTTTAACGACACAATTGGGAAAAAGGGAATTCAAAAGTGAGTGTAAAAGTAAGTTAAAGTGAAATGTAAAAACGATAGAAAACCATTTAAATCCAAAAGAGAGTTAGATAGAAGGTTCAAAAAGGCATAAAATAGGGGTGGATTCAATGGAGAAAGAGAGAGAACAGTTCGATCTAATAATCGTTGGTGCAGGGCCTGCAGGTTCGACTGCTGCGATTTATGGAGTGAGATACGGGTTAAAGGTAGCTTTTTTCGAAACTGTAGATCCAGTTTCCCAGCTTACTTTAACACCAACTATCGAAAACTTTCCTGGATTTGAGGGTAACGGGTTCGATTTGCTTCAAAAGATGAAAGATCAGGCGGTAAAATTTGGAGCTATCCATAAGTTTGAGAACGTTGAGAAGATAATTCAAGAAAGGAACCACTTTATTGTAAAAACCGATTCCGGTGTTTATGAGGCGAAGACCATTATTATCGCCACGGGTGGTAAACACAAAGAGATCGGGATACCTGGAGAGAGGGAATTCACAGGCAGAGGAGTTAGCTACTGCGCAACGTGTGATGGAAACTTCTTTAAGGGAAAAAAAGTAGCCGTAATCGGTGGAGGAAATACTGCCGTTGAAGAGGCTATCTATCTAAAGGAAATCGGGTGTGATGTGACGCTTGTACACAGAAGAGACGAACTCAGAGCAGATAAAGCCTATCAAAATGAACTCTTCAGTAGAAAAATTCCCGTAATCTGGAATTCTATACCCGTAAGAATAGAGGGGAACGGATTAGTGGAGAGGCTAGTGCTCTACAATAGGATTAAGAAGGAGGAGTTTTCAATAGATGTGAGTGCCGTTTTCGTGGCGGTCGGAATAACTCCGGCAACGAACCTAGTAGCCGAGCTGGGTGTAGAAAGGGATTCGAGGGGTTATATCAAAGTAAATAAAAGGCAAGAAACAAATGTGCCAGGGATCTTTGCGGCGGGAGACTGCTGTGATAATCCGCTTAAGCAAGCCATAACGGCATGCGGTGATGGAGCTGTTGCAGCGAACTCCGCTTTCGAATTCATAAAAAGCTTCGTGAAACGAGATGAGAATCTTCCTTCAAAAAATTTAGGGTGAAAGTGTCACGATCTTTTTGTGAGTCTCATACAGAAGTTCTGCAATCTCGAAGAGATATGAAGAGTCTTTGACTCTTCTCTTCCAGTTATTTGGGATCGCTTTTTCTCCAAACTTTGCTCCAGAAATCCCTCCAGCAATGGCAGCTATGGAATCCGTGTCTCCTCCAACATTCGCCCCCTTTTTAACGGCATCGCTAAAATCATTCGATGAGAAAAAGCAGTAAAAGGCCATGGGAACAACATCCCATGTCATTATAGAATTCCCGAGTTTCTCTACAGCATATTCAAGTTCTCTGTCCTTTATTTCTTTGGAGTACTCTATCTTCTCTGACATGAGCTTATCATATTTTTTAGTTCTGGACACGACTTCTAAGAGCATTTCATCATCACTGAAGTCCGAAACAAGGCAAGAAATAGCCGTAGCAACCGCAACGGCTCCTGCGATGGCGGAATAGTTCCTATGGGTTACTGAGGCTGAAATAGCAGCATACCTATCAACAAGATCCAGATTAAAATGATAGACCAAGCCGATAGGAGCTACCCTCATCGCAGCACCGCATGTCGCAGAATCTACTCCCGCTTTATCCCAAGGTGCACCACGGAGGAGATTTCTTAGAGCTTGTCTTGTTGTTGGACCCGTTCGAATTTTGAAGGCATTTTCAGCCCAGGACATGAGTTTTGCCGCAAAATCCTCTGGATCGAGATAAATTCTGTCAATAATAGATTCGGCAAGTATTATCATCTGTTCCGTGTCATCGGTCCACTCTCCGGTGTTTAAATCACCGAGAGGGGATGGATGAAAGTCTTCGATGTAGCCATAGGTTTCTCTTATCTCCTCAATCCTCATTCCTTCTGCGGGCATTCCCAATGCATCTCCTATCGCCACACCAAGAATGCATCCTTCGAAAAGGTTCTTGAGATCAGAGCTTGAATCCGAGTTTGAATTCATTGAGTTTAAATCCATTAAATCTACTCGGATTTTAAAAGATAAAAATTTTAGCTAAAAACGGATTTAAGAATTTCATAAGCATAATCAACTTCCTCTTTTTTCAGGATTAAGGGAGGTACAAGTCTGATTGTGTTTTCGGATGTGTAATTCAGGATCAAACCTTTTTTCAGACACTCTTTAACGATTTCTACTGCTTTGTTTTTGTACTTTCCATCCAAATCAAAGCCCAGCATCAGACCCTTCCCTCGCGGGTCGAATTCTAGCTCTTCAAGTCTTTTCTTCAGGTATTCTCCGACCTTTTCAGCATTCTCAACCAGATTTTCTTTCTCTATGATCTCAATAGTCGCGATAGAGGCGCTGCAAGCGAGAGGATTTCCTCCAAAGGTGGAGCCATGTTCCGAGAATTCGATTTTCTCAGCAATCTCATCCTTAACTCCGATCCCCCCCATTGGGATCCCTGATGCCATCGCCTTCGCCATGGTCATGATGTCCGGTTCATATCCAAAGTGCTCTTTTGCAAACCACCTGCCTGTTCTACCAAAACCGGTCTGAACTTCATCAAATATAACTACAAATCCTAATTCTTCTCTTTTTTCGAAAATCGCCTTTATAAAATCCTTATTAACCTCATAAACCCCGGATTCACCCTGTATCGGTTCGATGATCACTGCAGCGGTTTCCTCATCAGCTTTTTTTTCGAAATCTTGGATGTCGTTAAACTTGCAGAATTCAACGGGAGATATTAAAGGCTCAAAGGGTTTCCGGAACTTTTCCTTCCAAGTTACTGAAAGGGCACCCATCGTCCTCCCATGAAACGAGTTTTCCAAGGCAATAAACTTCTTTTTGCCGGTAACTTTCCTGGCTATTTTCAATGCCCCCTCCACGGCCTCCGTTCCTGAATTGCTGAAAAAGAACTTAGATAAGCCTGTGATCTTCTTTAGCTTTTCTGCAAGATCAAGTTGAGGGGTTGTGTAGTAAAGATTGGAAACATGTACGAGCTTCTTTAGCTGCTCAGTAACCTTAGCGATGAACTCAGGATGGGAGTATCCTACTGAAACACAGGCGATACCGGCAACAAGATCAAGATATTTTTTACCGTTACAATCGAAAAGCCAGCATCCTTCTCCCCTTTCAAATACCACAGGCAACCTGTTAAAGAAGGGAATATAGAATTCCTTCTCTTTTTTGAAAATCTCCTCCATGTGGTCTGATAAGATCGGCTGTATTTAAAATATGTGAAAAGAATTCAACTTTTAACCTTTTATTCGTTTATTCGTATTCGATCGTTGCGGGGGGTTTGGGAGTTATGTCGTAAACCACTCGGGCAACCTGAGGGATCTCTCCAGTTATCCTGAGGGCTATCTTCCTCAAAATTTTGTAGTCGATTTCGAGGGGGTCTGCAGTCATTCCATCTCTAGAGCCTACCGCCCTTACGGATATGACATATCCCCAGACCCTGTTATCTCCTTTAACACCGGTCGATTTGCCTACGAGGGCTGCAAAACACTGCCATTTCTCGTAATCTTTAAGTTCCTCCTCAACAACTGCATTGGCTTTTCTCACAACCTCAACTTTCTCCGGCGTGACCTCACCAACGATCCTCACAGCAAGTCCCGGCCCTGGAAATGGCATTCTCTCAGATATCTCTTCAGGAAGCCCAAGATACCGGGCAACCTCCCTTACCTCATCCTTGTAAAGCTCCCTCAGTGGTTCAATTATCCCCTTGAACTCATAACTAATGGGAAAACCACCGACGTTGTGATGGCTTTTTATACCGCCTTGGCTTTCGATGATATCCGGATATATCGTCCCCTGAATAAGGTACTCAGCATTCTTTTCTTTCGCAACCCTCTCAAAAATTCTAACGAATAGCTCTCCGATTATCTTTCTCTTCTCTTCTGGATCTTCAACGCCCTTTAAAGCATTGAGAAATTCATCTTTGGCTTCGACGAAAACGAGGTTCATCTCACTGAAGATTTCTTTGATCCTCTCCGGTTCTCCAAGTCTCATCAGGCCGGTGTCGACGAAGACGGGAATTAGATTCTTACCGATCGCTTTGTAGGCGAGCGTTGTACAAACGCTGCTATCTACTCCACCTGAAAGGGCTATAATCGCCTTTCCATCCCCAACTTTCTCTCTGATTTCCTTAACTGCCTCCTCAACAAATTTCTCAGGCTTTACCATGCTATCTCCTTTGCTTATCTCCTTTATTTATCTCCATGCTTAACTTCTTTCTTCCGCATATTTCAAAGCAGCACTTACAAGACCTATGAAGGGTGGAGATGGTGCATATGGCTTGGACTTGAATTCAGGATGGAACTGTGTTGCGAAGAAGAATCTTTTATCGTGAAGCTCCATGATCTCCATCCTTCTCCCAGAGTCGGAATATCCCGAGAAAACAATGCCTGCTTCTTCAAGCTCTGGAATGAACTCCGGGTTTACCTCATACCTGTGTCTGTGCCTCTCCAGAATCTTTTCTTTTCCGTAAAGTTTTCGTGCAATTGTATCCGGTTTAAGGGTAATTTCTATGTCTCCAAGTCTCATCGTACCTCCGAGCCTGTCTATTTCCTTCTGTTCGGGAAGCAAATCTATCACGGGATAATCTGTCTTCGCAAGCTCACTGCTATTTGCGTTCTTTAATCCGAGCACGTTCCTTGCAAATTCCACAACCGCAAGCTGGAAACCAAAGCATATGCCAAGGAACGGGATATCGTTCTCTCTTGCATATTTGATGGCAAGGATCTTTCCTTCACTTCCCCTCGATCCAAAGCCTCCTGGAACCAGTATCCCATCAACATCCAGCTTAAACTCTCCGAACTTCTCCAGCTCTTCGCTATCAACCAAAATCATGTTGACTTTGCATCCAGCTGCTATTCCTCCGTGTTTCAAAGCCTCTCTTATGCTTATGTAAGCATCTTTGACGTGAATGTACTTCCCCACAACCGCGATTGTAACCTCTTTTTCAAGGCTTTTAAGCCTGTTAACCATATCGACCCATGTGGTGCTTTCCTTTCTTTTCTTAAGCTTCAGTTTCCTGATCAGGTACTCATCAAGCTTCTCCTCCTTAAACATCAGTGGAACCTCATAGATCTCCTGCGCGTCATGGGCGCTGATTACAGCCTCAACAGGAACATCGCAGAAGAGTGCAATCTTCTTTTTCGTTGAGACTAGGAGCCTTTCTTTGCACCTCCCAACGATTACATCGGGTTGTAAACCAATTCCTCTTAGCTCCTTTACGCTGTGCTGAGTTGGTTTTGTCTTCTGCTCTCCACCTGAGTCCAGTGGGACTAGAGTTACATGAACCAAGGCGAAGTCTTCATCTCTTTCTTCATTATGCATCTGCCTAATAGCCTCTAGGAATGACATGCCCTCAATGTCTCCAACCGTTCCACCTATCTCCACAAGACATATCTCAGCCTGACTTTCCTTGGCAACCCTTCTTATCCAGTTTTTGATTTCATCGGTGATGTGGGGTATTATTTGCACTGTACTTCCTAGGTATTCTCCTTTTCTCTCTTTTTCCAAAACTGACATGTAGATCTTGCCCGTTGTGACGTTATGCTCTCCCGTTACTTCCACACCAATGAATCTTTCATAATGTCCTAGATCAAGATCCACTTCGGTACCATCCTTCAGGACATAGACTTCTCCATGCTGGAATGGATTCATAGTTCCTGCATCGATGTTTAGATATGGGTCAACCTTTATCGGAATTACCTTGTAGCCTATGTCTGTGAGCAATCTACCAATGGAGGCGGCAGTAATCCCCTTTCCTAAACCACTCATCACACCGCCGGTAACAAAAATGTACTTCACCATTGAACCACCAAAACTAGGCGTTTTCTCTAAGATCTGGGGGAAGCATGTTTGGAATTCCATCTTCTATCGGGTAACTCTCCCCACACTTCTTGCAGATGAGAGTACCAACAATAACCTCCTCGTCCTTTTCTTCCTCCACATGGAGCTCTAGGTCTCCTTTGCAAACAGGACATGCGAGTATATCCATCAGGTCTTTTCTCATGCAGTCTCATCAATGGTGGAGTTTAAAAATTTTTAGAAAAAGATTTGAAGAAATTTTATAAATATGGATTTTAGACGATTGATTCTTTACAATTTTTCATCTTACCTTAAATGGCCAAATATATCATTATTGTGAGAATAATGAAAATTTTAAATAGTCTCAGAATGTATGATGATAAGGATGTATGAAAACGTTATTGCAGATTTGATGTCGCTGGATGGAATTAAAGCGGTAATTCTATCAGATAACGAAGGGAACGTGATAGAGTCTGAGTCCATATTATTTGAGAGTAGAGAAGTAGAATCTCTCGCAGCTTTCATCACCGATTTCTTCAACAAAGGGGTAGAAACGATTTCTAAAACTCTAGATGATGAGGTCTTTTCCGTTTTGATTGAGTGTAAAAAAGAGAAGTTACTAATCAGTAGGGTGAATGAGAATCTGATTCTTTTAATTAATGCTGATTCAAGGACGAACATCGGTCTTATGAGAATCGAGACCAGAAAGGCAATAGAGAAGATCCAACTCATGGAATGAAGCCCTATGATGGTCGTAAAAGATAAACCGATAGCCATAGGAAAGAGAGGAAATTTCACCAATATCTTTTGTGAGCTCTCACAATCCGGTTTTACCGGTGTGGCTGAGGTATCTTATAGATTGGATGAGATTTCAAGAGCGAAGATTGTTTTTATCAAGGGAAAAATAGTGGATTGCAAGATCTCTAAACTTATAAGTAAGTCCGAGCTCACCGGAGATGAGGCAATAAATGAGCTTTTAAAAGTGGATAAATGTGTTGTGGATCTCTATACAATCAACGAATCAGCTATCGATAATTTCGAACAAAATGAAGTTTATCTAAAAAGTGCAGCTCAAGCTGTTCCCACCACAGAACAGATATCAGCTGAGGAGAATCCTCTTGAGACATGTAAATTGAATAGAGAAGAGATCTTAAAGAAGTATAAAATAAAAGAACCCTCTGAAGAGGAGATAGAAGCAATAATAAAAAAGGCTGTCGAAGATGAACTCGAGGTACTAGAACTCGATGAATTAGAGCAAACCAAGGAAGAACTCAAGACTATTGCGAGAAAGTATCTCGGAAAACTATCAAAGAAAATCGAAAATGCAATTGATCAGTCAACATTTCCTGAAGAGCTTTTTGATTGCATAACAGATATCAAAAAATCCAGATCTCTACTGATGTTTGTCTCAAAAGAGGATTTGAATAAGATGATCGAGGAGATGGATTCAGTGCTTAAGGCAAAAAATATCGAGAAGGTGAATATTTGAAATAACACCTAATTTTAAACGCCAATTATATGGCTGGCAGGTATTCTTGTAAGCTACTTTCGTGAATTATTTTCCTCTTTATCCTTTTTAGACTCCATATTCTTCTTTACCTCGAAATCCCAGCTCCTTCTCGCATGCTCCTTGCCAAGAGATTTCCTATAATCGGCCCTAAGCTGCGATGAGGCCACCTGAATCATGAGCTCATCAGAGTTTTCAGGAACCTCTTTTCCCGGAAACTTTCTTTGTTTTTCGTTTTCTACCATCCCTTTTTCCTCTCACCTTTGAAGATATTAACTTTGCCAAAATGAAAACGTGAACAGAAATTGAAAAATGAAAAAAATTTAAAGGGTAGTCTCCTTCAAAGATCATGGAGATATTTGAGAGACTCCCCAAAAAATCTCAAATTCAATCCAACAGATTCAAAGAGATAGCAAGAGGAAAAGCCTGGAAGTTCGGGGATGACATTTCTACAGACCATATCACACCGGGGAGATACTATCATTTGCGAAGCAATCTTCAGGAACTTGCAAAACACGTGATGGAAGATGCCGACCCAGATTTTGTAAAAAAGATGGAGCCTAGCGACTTCATCGTTGCAGGTGAGAACTTTGGGATGGGAAGCAGTAGAGAACATGCCCCCCTCACTATAAAGATAGCTGGCGTCTCTGCGGTTATTGCAAAGTCGTTTGCGAGAATTTTCTACAGAAACTCAATCAATGTCGGTCTACCGCTTCTGATAGCCGATACAGATAGCATAGAGTCGGGAGACGAGCTTGAAGTTAACTTCAAGGAGGGCATAGTAAATAATTTGACAAAGGGAGAGATTATCAAAGCTAAGCCTTTACCTAATTTCATGCTGAAGATAATCGAGGCTGGGGGGCTTGTTGCGTACATAAAGGAGAAAGGAGATCTCCTGATAAGTGAGTGATTCCATGGATTTTATTAAATTTCTAAAAGGGAAAGAACCGAAGAGGGCTCTCGTTTTTGGAATGGGTGGAGGCGGTGATATTGTTGCCACCATTCCTACTGCGTCTTTTCTAAAGGAATTTGGATACGAGACTTTTCACGGAAGCATAGTATGGGACAGATACGTGATCGATCCGAAACCGGGGCCAAGGGCAGTTGAGGAGCTTGAAAGCTGCAAGATCGTGAACGAGACCATAGCGATAGCATATCCAGAGACAACTGTCAATGGGATCGAGCTGACTGTTTCGAAAGCGGCAAAGCATTTTGGAGAGGTCGTATGCTTAGACATAACGAAGGGGCCAAAGAAGCTTGCAAATGGGCTAAAGGACTTTATGGAGAAAGAGAGTGTATCCGTTTTAATTTCTATCGATAGCGGAGGAGACGTTCTAGCTTACGGATTCGAATCTGGATTAAGGAGTCCCTTAGCGGATTCTATTTCTCTCGCAGCAATTTCAGAAATCGAGGATTCTATCGTCGGCGTTTTCGGTTTTGGAAGCGATGGTGAACTTAGGATAGAAGAGCTCCTCGAGAGAATTGCTTTTCAAATGAAAGTAGGAGGTTTTCTTGGCTGTGTATCTATGGGTGAGGAGGATTTTAAGCAGATGAAGACGCTTACTGAAGATGTCACCACAGAGGCAAGCTTAATCCCCCTCAAAGCTTTCGAGGGAAATCTCGGCCTTGAAAAGATCAGATTTGGAAGGACGGTTCCCGTTTCACCCCTCTCCATCTTAACATTCTACTTCAGATCTTCCAAACTTTACGAAAGCAATGTCCTTGCAAAAAGCATAATCAAAACGGAGAATATCGAAGATGCAAGGAGAATCCTCAACTCCCTCGGGATTTTTACTGAAATGGACTTTGAGTTTTTGATCGAGAGAAAAGAGATAAGATGGGAGTAAGAGGAAAG
>QMZD01000047.1 GCA_003662985.1 Archaeoglobales archaeon
CCTTCTCAAAAGCCTTCTCGTGCTTCTGGCGGGCTGGCCTTTGAGATGCACGATTATAGCGTTGAATTTCTCATCGAATCCATTTTCAATCAGTCTGTCACGCATACCACCAGTTTCAATCGCAATAACGAATTTTGCATCGTGATCCAAAAATTCTATTTTGTCAACGTTGACAGGGATTTGGTATCCTCCTTCGCCAACATCTTCCTGACAGTGTATCTCTCTGAACCCCCTTCTGGTTTCTTCCCTTATCCTTATCGGCCCGACAACAGTGGCTCCATCCTCTTCTGGCCTGATGTGAAAGTGTTCCCTCTGGAAGTAGGTTATGATCTCCAGATCCTCGATAAGCCTGTCGCTTTCAGGCTGCTCGTTGAATTTGGCTATTCCCCAGTTCTCGGAGATGTAATAAAGCTCTCTGAGTGTTGAGGACTTGTTGTTGTGAAGCTGATCTTTCAGGAAACCTATAACGTAGGCCATTCGCAGGAGTTGATATGCTCCCTTCACTGATTTCGCACTTCTAACGCTCTTTCTGTCGCCATAAACCCATACCTCGCTCTGCTCATCGAATTCGATGTTTTGCTTTGTTCTAGTCGCTATTTCTATCTCTGGAATTCTTCCATCTTTCATCTGCTCATATATGCTTTCCGGGATCTTTAGAAGGGTTTTAAGGCATTTTTCTTCGATCTCTTTCAGTCGGAATCACCTCCCAGAATCACCTTCCAAATCCACCTCAAATCCAAGATCCATAACTTCAGCCCCATTCAGAATCTCCTTTTCAATTCCTTCAACATACGGTTTCTTGTTGATTATCCTCCCTTTCAACGAATATCTAAGCGATTTCTCCCCATTTGGCGGGAGTTTTAAGCTCCATAAAATGCTCGTGTGATTTCCGGTTCGGGAAATTTTTGCACCTTCATCATCTGAAGACACGACCTCTCCTGCACAGATCTCATAGATCCTGAACTCCTTTCTTGATTTTGTGAAGTTGAAAACCCTCAATTCCACTTCGACTAACCCATCCTTCTCAATTGTGTTTCTCTCGACATGAACGTTTCCTATAATTCTAGAAACCACCCTTCCCACATCTACCTCTTCTTTTCCAAGCACCTCAGAAACTTTCTTTGCAAGTAGGGGGAGCAGTTTGTTAAGGAGCTCTTCTTTACCCTTTTTCTTCTTGTATCTCTCCTGTCTTCCAATATGCTCTTTTAACCTCCTCCCAACTTCCTGAAGGGCGAGTCGTATCTCTTCAAAGATCTCTGGAATCGTCGTTACAGCCTCCTTCGATTCGGAGGTATAGGGGATGTTCGTTGAAGCTACGTGTATAAGGATAACAGCGGGACCCACTGGGAGCTCATTTCTGGATTGGGTTAAACCATAGCTTTTCCAGCTTATACTCTCAACAGCCTTTGTCAGGGCGCATCCACCTTGAGAGTAGAGGAGGGGTATCTTGTTTGCAAATCTGAGAAGCTTAACCCTCTCATCAGCCCTCAGCTCCCCTCCATATCCAATACCGACCTCAACGAGAAAAGGATTTCCAGAGAATACCTTTGGTTTTCTGGTTACAGCATAAGCCCATTCAACGCTGAATCTGTTAATGAGGCTCTTCATTATGAACTTCTCTCCGATGGGAGAGAGGCAATCCGTGGGAGGCGGAAGAAAATCGGTTTGATTGAATGCCTCAAGCAACCTTGCTATTTCTTCCCTTGAAAGATTCGCCGGTCTTAAGCTTGGATCTAATCCTGATTTTTCCAAAACTTCTCCAGCCTTTTTATCCCCAACCCTCACAAACTCGGTTTTCAAAAAGTTTAGCAGAGAATTCGCATTTGTCGTTTTAAGCATCCACATGAGTTTTCCGAGCTCGATTCCGTGAGGATGAGGAGGGATCTCCTTTGGTATCTCGGGAATCTCCTCAATTATTCGATTGAATTCGAATATCTCGCCATCGGGATCGATAAACGTTATCTTGGCGTGGGGATTCACCACAGCCGTTTCGGTGATGTATTCAAGAACGCTTTGTTTTCGTTCCTTGACGTAAGCTCCGGCGATTTCAAGCTCAATTCTAGTTCCTCTAGGCCTGAACCATTCAATTTCCTCTTCTGAAACGATTTCTGGTTCGTTTTTTCTTGTATCGATGAATAGCTCTACTTTTATCGCTTTGGCTCTGGGATCGGTTTTTGAGGTTATGATCGCCGGTTTCCCAGTCGTAAGCTGGGCATAGAGCACCGCTCCAGAAACCCCAATACCCTGTTGTCCCCTACTCTGCCGAATGGAGTGAAACCTCGACCCATACAGAAGCTTTCCAAAAACCTTTGGAATCTGTTCTTTTACAATCCCCGGACCGTTATCTTCAATGATTATCCTGAAATTTCCCCTTTCGACCCTTGTAATCTTGACGAGGACATCTGGGAGGATTCCAGCATCCTCACATGCATCCAAGCTGTTATCTACAGCCTCCTTCACGCAGGTTATTAGGCTCTTTGCTGGGTTTGAGTAGCCAAGAATATGCTTGTTCTTTTCGAAGAACTCAGCGATGCTGATTTCTTTTTGTTTTTTAGCAAATTCTTCCGCATTCATTTTTGTAGCTAGGTTTGTAATATCGTTAGATCTCAGCCCCTACAACTGTCTGGGTCTTTGTAACACCTTCTATTGCTCTTATCTCGTCTACCGTATTGTTGAGGACCGAGAGGCTATCAGCCTCTATTATCACAACGAAGTCAAATTCCCCAAAGACGTGATAAACTTCCCTCACAACCTTCATCGCTTTTATGGCGTTGTAGACATCTTTTTCCCTTCCAGGGAGGACATTAACCATTGTTACGCCGATTACCATGTGTCAGAATAAACCTGAATAAATTATAACTCTTTCGGCCATTTGAAAAGTAAAAGGATTGAGTATGAGTTCTATTCAGAAATCCTCATGTGAAACAGCGAAAGTTTTAAAAGTAGCTCTGCATTATTATCATACGCCAGACAAAGGCTATACAAAAGCCATATGAGATGGCTCTTCTTTAAAATCTAGAGAAGTGAGGCAATATGATACAGGATAAGATATATAAAGGAACCACAACGGTTGGAATGATTTGCAAAGATGGAATAGTCCTAGGTACGGAGAAAAGGGCTACTATAGGCAATTTTATTGCCAGCAAGAGAGCTAAGAAAATCTATCAGATAGCCGACAGAATAGCTCTAACCACGGCTGGAAGTGTGGGGGATGCTCAATTTCTTTACAGACTAATTAAGGTTGAAACGAACCTTTATGAGATAAGAAAAGAAAGAAAACCCACCGTAAAGGCTGTCGCAACGTTAGTTTCAAATGTACTTAACCAAACAAGATATTTTCCGTATTTCGTTCAACTTCTGATTGGTGGTGTTGACGATAAAGGGCCGGCAGTGTTCTCTATTGATCCCATCGGAGGGGCAATAGAGGAAAAGGATATCGTAGCCACAGGTTCCGGTTCGCTCACAGCTTATGGTGTTTTGGAGGATAGATACCATGAGGGTATGACCACCGACGAGGCACTTGAATTGGTTATTAGGGCAATATACAATGCGATGAGGAGAGATTCAGCTTCGGGGGATGGAATAGATGTGGTCAAAATAACTCCTGATGAATACGTACAGCTAGAACCAGAGGAAATTGATAAAATATTGAGTAAGTTCTCTAAGAAATAATAGCTGTTATTTTAATTACAATTTCATCCTAATAAGAAAATAGAGAATCGCACTCGGATTCGGAGATTATGTCGGATGTGGGAGGTTTAAAAGCCAATCAAAGGAATCGATGGTCGGTTTGATAGAATGGGGAGCAGTGAATATCTATCGGAATTAAAAGAGAAAGTTGTCTCGGCGCTACCTGTGGGAGTCAGAGTAAAGAATGTAGAATTTGAGGGTCCGGTACTGGTGATATATGTAGATAACCCCCAGGAACTTGCTGAGAGCGGAGACATAATTAAGAAGCTCGCAAAAGACCTGAGAAAGAGAATAATCATAAGACCTGATCCAAAGAGCCTTAAACCACCTGAGGAGGCGAAGGAAATCATCAAACAGATAGTTCCAGAAGATGCTCAGGTTTCATCCTTCTTCTTCGACCATGAGAATGGGGAGGTCATCATCGAGGCAGAAAAACCAGGAGTAGTTATAGGAAAACAGGGATCGATGCTCAGAGAGATAATGAAGGCAGTAGGCTGGAGTCCAAAGGTAATGAGAACTCCACCAATAAAATCCAAGACTGTAGAAAGCATAAGACAGTACATTCTTGCAGCCAAGGATGAGAGAAAGGAGATTCTCAAGAAAATCGGTGAAAAGATCCACAGAGGAGCGATATACGAGGACAAGTGGGTGAGGGTAACGTTCTTGGGAGGTTCAAGGGAAGTTGGAAGGAGCTGCTATCTGCTTCAAACACCTGAGAGCAAGATTTTGGTTGACTGCGGCGTAAACGTTAGCAACATTCAGCAGTCCCCATACCTTTACATTCCCGAAGTTCAGCCCCTCGACTCACTCGATGCCGTTGTTATCACGCACGCCCACCTCGATCACTGTGGGCTGGTACCGATTCTCTACAAGTACGGTTATAGGGGACCGATATATCTCACTCCACCTACAAGAGATCTTATGGTTCTCCTTCAGCTCGATTTCATTGAGGTTGGGGCTAGGGAAGGAAACCCAACCGTTTACGAGTCAAGTTTCATACGGGAGGCTTTGAAACATTCCGTAACCATCGACTACGGGGTTGTTACGGACATAAGCCCGGATGTCAGACTCACGTTTTACAATGCCGGACATATTCTCGGCTCATCGATCGCCCACTTCCACATTGGAGAGGGACTTTACAACATCGCATTTTCAGGAGACTTCAAGTTTGAAAGAACCAGACTCTTTGACAGGGCAGAAACCAACTTTCCGAGACTTGAGGCTTTGATAATGGAGGCAACCTATGGTGGTAGCCAGGATTTCCAGCCTACAAGAAAGGAGGCGGAGGAGAAGCTCATAAGCATCATAAACGAGACTATAAAGAGAAATGGAAAAGTTCTGATTCCCACGTTTGCCGTTGGAAGAAGTCAGGAGGTAATGATGGTCCTCGAAGAGGCTTTGAGGAACAAAAAGATAGAGGAGGCGACTGTCTACCTCGATGGAATGATCTATGAGGCAACTGCCATTCATACTGCCTATCCCGAATACCTGAACTCAAGCTTGAGAGATATGATCTTCCACCACGGTATGAATCCGTTTATTTCGGAGAGCTTCATAGCCGTCGATTCGTCTTCGAAGAGAATTGATGTCATCGAGGAGGAATCGCCTTCGATCATCCTGGCAACCTCGGGAATGCTTAACGGTGGCCCTGTGATGGAGTATTTCAGGCATTTAGCTGGAGACGAGAGGAACACTTTGATATTCGTAGGCTATCAGGCAGAGGGGACGCTTGGAAGAAGAATCCAGAAAGGCTGGACGGAAGTTCCTCTCCCTACAAACGGAAAGCGAGAGGTCGTTGAGGTGAAGATGCAGATAGAGACCGTTGACGGATTCTCGGGCCATTCTGATAGGAGACAACTCGTTAACTACGTCAAATCCCTGAGTTCAAGACCGGAGAAGGTAATAACCGTACATGGAGATGAATCAAAGTGCATAGAACTCGCCTCAACAATTTACAAGACATACAGGATCGAAACCAAAGCTCCTATGAACCTTGAGACCATAAGGTTTGTATAGGGTCTAAAGTGAGAGATCTAAAATGAGAATCGAGAAAACTGATGAAACCGATAAATCCGATAAAACCGATAAAATAGATGAAATAGATGAAGTAGAGAAAACCAAGATGAGAAAAACTATCAGCTTTATTGGCTTTTCAAACTCGGGAAAGACGGCGATAATCTCAAAGCTTGTAAAGCTTCTGTCTAAAAAGGGTTACAGAGTGGGCGTAATTAAACATACTCTAAAGAATTTTGAAGTAGATATAAAAGACAAGGATTCTTGGAGGATTTACAGGACTGGAGCTGACGTGGTTTTGCTTTCTCCCGTTAAGATGACCTATCAGGTTCATCTCGGTGATCTGAATGCGAGCAACCCTCCTCCACATAAGTTTCCTGAAAATGAGCTTTCTCTTCAAGACCTCACCCAATTTTTTTCAGAATACGACATAATCATAACGGAAGGATTCAAAAGGGAGTTTTACAGAGGTATAGCTGTTGCTAGAAGTAAAGAGGAGCTTAGAAAGCTGTTTGACCTGCTAAATGACGGAAATGAGGATAAAGTAAATAGGAGGATCCTTGCCGCTGTGCTTACAGAAGACTATCACTCCGATAGCAATCCTGTAATAGCAAAAACCTTTCACCCCGACCAAGTCGAGGAGCTTGCCGAGTTTATTTTGTCCATTCTGGCAGAAAAATCCGATTGATCTTTTTGAATTAAGTAACCAGTAAGTAATCGGTTAGATCTTTGTAAGTAAACTACTTATCGTGAGAAGGCAACATATAATATGATAAACATGAACATGAGACTGATTTGCACTTCTTGTGGAAAAGATCATCCAATTGATGAACCTCATCAGAGATGTGAGGACTGTAACGAGCCCTTGGAAGTGGAACACGTTAGGGGTAAGATTAAAGATTCTGAAATCGTTTGGGAGAGGTATTCAGATTTCTACTCCTTTATCAACCAAAAGTTGATCAATGAACTCAGCCTGGGAGAAGGAAACACACCAGTCGTCTTCTCGAAAAGGCTGTCTCATGAGTTGGGAAACGAGATATATCTAAAAGACGAGACACAGAATCCTACCTGGTCTTTTAAAGACAGGGGAACACTAATTGGCGTTATAAGGGCAATTCAGCTTGGCTATCAAAGAATCGGAACGGTTTCAACAGGAAACATGGCCGCCTCCGTTTCTGCCTATGGAGCGAGAGCTGGTTTGAAAACAGCGATTCTTGTGAGACCTGACATTCCTGAAGAGAAGATTTATCCAATCGTTGTTTACGGCTCGAATCTCATAGAGGTGGAAGCCAAATTTGGAATGATTTACAGAAAGAGCTTGGAAATAGGAAAAAAGGCAGGAATTTATTTCATAAACTCAGACGACCCGTTTAGAGTTGAGGGTTACAAAACCATCGGCTTTGAAATCGCTGAGTGGATATCAAAAAATGGAAATTTGGACTACGTGGTTGTGCCCACGGGTTCAGGAGGGCTTTTGAGAGGTATACTGAAGGCTTTTCTTGAGCTGAAATCTTCTGGATTGGTATCGGAAATTCCTAAATTTATTGCCGTTCAGGCTGAGGGTTGCTCTCCCATCGCCAAAGCTTACGAGAAAGGTGTTGATTACATTGAGGAGGTTGAAGAGCCTAAAACGATAGCTGGAGCAATAGCAGATCCTTTACCTCCAAGTGGGAATGAGGTTCTAAGGAAACTCAAGAAACATGGGATGGCGATGGCGGTTTCGGATCGTGAAATCCTTGAAGCCCAAAGAATGCTATCAAAAAGTGGTATATTCGTTCAACCAGCCTCAGCAGCAACGATTGCTGCAATAAGGAGACTGTCAGATGGATATACAGATTACACAGACAAGAGATTCCTGTGCATTCTAACGGGGGCTGGAATCAAGGTTGTTTCTGCGGTTAAAGAGATGTTGAAGTTGGAAAGTTTCAACATTCAGAAAACGGATCTCGAGGAATTGAAAACCACTTTAGAATCTGTCTGATACTCTGATACTAAATCGTATTCTAATATCCCTCACTCTGATACTAAATCATATTCCTATATCCCTCCAAATCAAGCGATACCCTCTCAAATCCCTCTTTTCTGAGTATTTTTGTAATTTCATTCCTCAAGTTAAATGCTTTTTCAACCTCATCCCTACCCACTTCAAGCCTTGCATTCATGCCGGAAACCCTCACCCTAACGATGCTAAAACCTAGCTCTTGGATTTTCTTTTCAGCTCTATCGATTTTGTCCAGCAAATCCTTTGATATGTGTTGATTGAAGGGAATTCTCGTTGCCAGACAGGATGCAGATGGCCTGTTCCAGTTGGGGAGACCGATCTCTTTTGCCATTTGCCTGATCTGTTCTTTGGTGTAATCTTCGAGTATGCTTACAACCCCAAAATCCTTGAGTGCTTTTATTCCCGGTCTTATATCACTGAAATCGTCTTTATTTGTTCCATCCAATATTGCAGTACCGGGGAATTCCATCATAAGCTTGTTGATAAACCTTTTTTTGCAGTAATAGCATCTTTCTGGTGGATTCTGAATGAATCCAAGAATTTTGAGCTGGCTTATCTCAATTATTCTGTGGTTTAAACCTAAAATTTCAGCTATTTTAATCGCATTTTCTATCTCCCTTTCAGGAATAGCTTCCCCTTTCAGAGTTACGGCTACACTTTCCGGATCGTTAATTTTGCAAAGGTATGCAACGAGGGTCGAGTCTACTCCTCCACTATATGCAACGACCTTTCTACCCGGGATGCTAAGAAGCTTTTCAGATAATCTTTCGATCTCGGTTTTAGCATCGAAACTTTCCATTCTTAATTTTTCTGGATAACCTGTTTTTTACTTTTATTGGTTGGAGATAGGGATTTGATGTGTTGGGTTGAATTAAGGTTGATTAGGTTGACTGCCGATAGATTTGTTAAAACACAACCTCATGTTAAATACCAAGTAGATGCCAACATGACAAAACTAATTTCTGGAACTTTTACCCCTCAAAACTTAAAAACAAAAACAAGAAAAATTTAATTAACCTTGCCCTTCATTAGGGGGCACTGAGTTACCTACTTACAACAGCCGCCGTAGCTCAGCTGGCCAGAGCGGGTGACTCGTAATCACCAGGTCGCGGGTTCAAATCCCGCCGGCGGCTTACCTTTTGAAATCTTAAACCCCTTTCTTTAATCTTAAAAATTCCATAGCTCCTACCATTTTTTACTACTTATTTACTACTCATTTAAACGAAATTAGACCTAGGATTGTCATCTTCATTAGTCAAGAGGGTAATGATGTAATTACTAGAGATCGATTGGGAAGGTTAAAATGTCATGGGGTTCGATGAAAGTAGGAAGAGGGTGATAGTTTGAAGAGACTGATACTAGCGACCGTGCTTCTGATCGCATTGGTTTTCAGTGGTTGCTCTTCTTCTGAGGCTCCCAAATCCACAGCAAAAGATCAGGACAGGGAGTTCATACAGTGGTATAAAAAA
>QMZD01000048.1 GCA_003662985.1 Archaeoglobales archaeon
AAAACAGTGAACTTTCCCTTTAACTCCGCATGAGGGCATATTCAGAGAAGATCGGATACCTTAAAAATAGTTTCCGGGTCTAGGTTGTTGGTATTTAATTATATAGGGTCCTTGCTGAATCAACAATCTAATCTCTTTTCTTAAACTTCCAAACCCTCTACAAACAACCATCCAACTCCCCCATCCAAAGAGACATCTTAAAATTCCTTTCCAGAGGAAACAAACCAGTAAAAAACCGAAAAAGTTATTTGTGAGGAGGCATAAGCCTCCTCTGGTGTCTTAGATGGAAATCCCATTAGTAGTCTGCCAAAGGGACTTCAGATGGAAGCTATTGTCAAAAATACTTAAGGTTTTCGATTTGAGGAAAGTGAAGAAGATAATCGCAAGGTATACATTGAAAGCTGTACCAATTCTTAAGATCGTTACAACTTCGATGTTCTTCTCAACGAGAATAAGCCATGTTATAAACGAATTGAGGAATAAGAAGGATTTAAGAGAGTTTATTGGAATAAAGAAAGAAGAAATACCCAAAGCAAGTTACGTTTATTCCTTCCTTTCCAAGTTCAGCTTAAAAGGATTCATAAACATGATTCTGAGAATTCTCAACTCCATAACGAAGAGAAGACAAAGAAACAGCAAACTCATAGTGGATTGCACTGATGTTAGCGTTGATTTGAACTGGTTCAGAAAGCCCATAAAGCAGTCTAATCTGCTTAGAAAGGATTACAAATGGGGATATTCTGCAAAAGGTAAATTCATAGGAATGAAGCTTACTCTTGTTATGGAGAATCCATGTAAGCCTTTACTCTTCTTGCTTCATCCTGCAAACAGGCATGAGGCCAAGCTATTCAAGGAAGTTATGGATGAGCTCAAACGGAGAAGAATTCTAAGAAAGAAAGACGTAATTCTGATGGATAAAGGATTCTATGCCTACGGGAATTATCTGATTGGAATAAATAGGTACAGAATCGTTCCCTTGATTTTTCCAAGGAGTAACTTCAGAATGGAAAGATTGGATAGCTTGTTAAGCTACCCCTTAAGCGTTTTCAATTCGAAGAACTTAGCGAGAGAAAGAAGACTGTTCAAGGCTTTGAAGGCTAAACTGCTTAATTTGCTTAAGAATTGGGAGAGTTATAAGTCTGAGAGATCTTTAATTGAGGATGTATTCAAATTAGCTAAATCGATGAGCTTGAGGAAATTGCACCGCTATACAATGAAATCTGTTTACAAGTTCGCAGCTGTTAATGTCCTTTTGGTTGGCTTGATTGTAGCTCTGGGATTTAAAGAAAAGAAGGTGTTGCAAAGGTTAGCTGAGAGCTAGTTTGGTAAGGACCCTATAATTATAGTTTGTGACTCGCTGACTCGTGATCAATAATAAATTTAAAGCCCATGTAGTTTACTAGGATCATGAGGGTAGCTGTTATAGAACCACTTCAACTTCCAAAAGATTTCGTGATGAAGAAGTTTCAAGCGCTAAATTGTGATATTGTGCTTTTCGATTCCAAGCCTGTTTCCCAGCAAGAAGTTTTTGAGCGGTGCAAAAAGGCAGATATAGTCGTCTTGGTAAACACCCCTCTTACAGCCGAGACCCTTGAAAAGCTGGATGGGTTGAGAATGGTGGCCGTATCCTTCACAGGCTATGACCATGTCGACATTGAAAAATGCAAGGAGAAGGGGATAGTTGTTTCAAATGTGCCTGAGTATTCAACACATTCTGTTGCTGAACTTGTTTTCGGGATGGTTATTGCCGCTTTGCGAAAGCTGATTGAGTGTGATAAGGCGGTAAGGGCGTCGAAGGGTAACGAAGGGCTGATGGGAAATGAGCTGTTTGGAAAAACAATGGGTGTGATAGGAACGGGCAAGATAGGTCAGAAGGTTTGCGAGCTCGCCTTGGCTTTTGGAATGGAGGTTTTAGCTTACTCAAGGACTGAAAAAGAGGAATTAATAAAGAAAGGGGTCAGATATGTTTCCTTGGAAGAGCTTCTAAGGAGAAGTGATATCATCAGCATACACGTACCATTGAATAAGGAAACCAAAGGTATGATCGGCGAGAGGGAACTTGCTTTCTTGAAAGATGGGGCGATAGTCGTGAATGCTGCAAGAGGGGCAATTATCGACATCGAAGCTTTGGTAAAGGAGCTCGAGAGGGGTAGAATATTTGCATGCCTCGATGTATTCGATGTTGAGCCCCCACTTCCTGAAGATTATAAAATACTGAAGGTTAAAAATACTATCTTAACTCCACATGTCGGATATTGCACCAGAGAAGCCCTTGAAAGAAGACTCGATGTGACAATTGAGAACATTAAGGCATTTTTAGAAGGTAAACCAAGAAATATTGTCAATCTTTGATCTGAAAGATAATAATCTCTTTTCCCAAAATCTGCACAAGACAGCTACCCTTTTATACTAAAAGAGCCAAATCAAAAGGGATGCTTCCCGATGTGCAGTTACTTCAGCCTGAAGTTCCGATTGGATTGAGCAGAGTAGGGGCAACTGGGGTGAAAAAACTCGTTCAGGTTGAAAGGAAAGGAAAGAGGCCAATAATTCTGATATCAAGTTTCGATGTTTTTGTAGACCTCCCTTCTACTCGCAAGGGAGTCAATCTCAGCAGGAACTTTGAGGCGGTTGATGAGGTTATTGAGAGCCTGACGGCCAAACCGGTTAAAAGGGTTGAGGAGCTAACGGTAAAGATGGCAGAAACCGTCCTTGAAAGGCATGAGTATGCTACGAAGGCAGAGGTTAAGATGGTCTCGGAACTGATAATGAGGAAGAGAACCCCTGCAACCTCGCAGAAAACTCAAGAGGTTGTGAAAATATTCTGTGATGCTTTGAGATGGAGGGACGGAGGTAAGAGGGTGATGATAGGGGTGGAGGTTACGGGGATAACAGCCTGTCCTTGCGCCCAGGAGCTTGTAAAATCCAAGGCAGCAACCGAACTTGAGAAAGCAGGGTTTAGCGGGGAAGAGATCTCTAAAGTTTTAGATATAGTGCCCGTCTCAACCCACAATCAGAGGGGAAGAGCGAGGGTTAAAATTGAAATAAGGGATGAGTTTGCCCCTTCACTGGATGAGCTCATAGATATAGCAAAGAGCGCGATGAGCTACGATGTCTACGAGATTTTGAAGAGAGGGGATGAGCTTCTCGTTGTTGAGATGACCCATAGAAATCCGAGATTCGTTGAGGACAGCGTTAGAATAATGGCTAAAAACGTGGTTGAAAGATTTAAAGACGCTCCCGACGATGTTCTGGTTGCTTTCAGGCAGGAGAACGAAGAGAGCATCCATCAGCATAATGTTGTTGCTGAAAGAGTTTCCACTATCGGTGAGTTGAGGAAAGAACTGGAATCGAATGAGAGAATCGGGTGAGAGAATCGAGTGAGAAATAGAAAACCTGAGATATAGATGCCAAAGCGAGAATTACCGTTAATTTTTGCTTTCTTTGTATTATTTGCCGTATTATTTGCCGTATTGTGTATAACATCATGCGTTTCGGTTTCCGCTGAAATTCTAGAAGTATGTCCCAATTGTGGAAATTACGAATATGTGAAGGTTGAGGTTACCTGTGATAACGCCATTTTGTCAGACGGTGAAGGTAAGATCCCTCTTAACGCCAAAAATAAAATTCTGGTGGCTGCGAAAAATGCAACAGAATTCTACAGGAGATTCGGATTTTACCCAGACATAGAAGCACAGAAAGTTGACAGAAGATTTGCCCTCTCCAATCAAGGAGAGGAAATATTCCTCCTATGTAATGGAACTTTGGAAGACACACTTGCATATGGAAAAAGTGGATCTGGACTTGCATCTTTTCAGGATAGAGAAGTTGTTTATTTCAGGAATAACGGAAGCTGGGATTTTAGATATGTGGATTGGACGGATTTCGAACCGATTTATGATACTGTTTCTGGAAGAATCATCGTCTTCCCCAATGAACTTGAGATAAAAGCGGAAAAGAGTTTAATTCTTGTCTCTTACACCCTCCCAGAAGAATTAAACCTCAGAGAACTTGCGAAAAAAGGTGTAAAAATTGAGATATTCCTTGATTCCTCTCCCGTAGGAAGGATTCCACTTGAGGAGGTCGAAATCCTAAAAGATCTGAAAGCTGAAGGTGTTGAAGTTCATTTCCTTGATTCCAACTCCTACAAGAACTTTCATTACAAGTTCGCGATCGTAGATGGAAGAAAGGTGATAATAACCACTGAAAACTGGAAGACCTCCAACAGGGGTTATATGGTGGAACTTGAGAGCGAAAAGATTGCGAAAATGTTGCTTGATGTTATTAACTCTGACAGGAAGTATACTTCTCCTACCTCTTCTCACGGAAAAATATCGGATTTGAAAGGTTTTAAGAAATCAGGAATATCGGGAAAGGAAGTTGAATTTGAAGGAGAAGTTGAAGTATTTGTTCTCCCGGATTACAACCCCATATTCGGTTTTATTTCATCTTCAAAGGAGGAACTGTTGATAGAAGTACCATACATGGATCTCACTTGGTTTGGGACGGATAAGCTCTTGGATCTGATAGAAAATGCGTGTAAAAATGGTTCAAAGGTGAGAATACTCCTCGATTCGAAGTATTCAAAGGAAAGGAATGAAAAGCTCATAAGTTTTCTGAATGAACTTGCACGGAAAAAGGGATACGATCTGGAAGCGAAGCTGATAGCTTTGAAGGGTTTCGAATCTCTGCATGGGAAGATGATCTATTCAGACGGTAATTGCGTTATAACCTCCGCAAACTTTAACGAATACGGATTTAAGTTGAATAGAGAGGTAGGAATTATAATCAAAGATAAAAAAGCCTGCGAGTTTTTGAGAAATCAGTTTTATGAGGATTGGAAGGACAGATTCGAGGTTTTGGACTTCACAGAAGAATTGACAAAAGATTTCCCAAAAGATTTCACAAAAGACCTTACGAGGATACCCTCTCCTTTCACGTGTGTTGCTGCTATACTTTCCCTATTAACCGCATTTCTTATCCGAAATCTAAGATCCTGATTTTTCGCTTTCTGTCCAAAGAGCGATAACAATTTATTCCCTACAGCCACGATTTTTTCAATGCGATCCGGATTTGAGGATGTCAGACAAAGAGGATTCTTGAGCAGGCATAAGGTTGACGAGGTTATGCGGAAATTGGAGGAATTCAAGATCAATCTGCTGGAAGTTGAGGAGATAGATTTTCGTGAATCCCTTAACCGTGTTTGTGCTGAAGATGTTACATCAAAAAGAAACGTACCCCCCTTTAACCGTTCTGCAGTTGATGGTTATGCTTTGAGGGCTGAAGAAACCTTTGGGGCAAGCATGAACAATCCAGTGATCTTCAGGGTTGTTGGAGAGATCGAAATTGGCGAGAGAGGTTCGATGGAGATAAAAGAAGGGGAGGCTGTGAGAATATCCACAGGCGCTCCGATGCCGAAGAATGCTGATGCGGTTGCCATGATCGAGCATACTTCAAAAATTGAGGGAGACTTTATCGAGGTTTACTCTTCTTTGCCACCTTGGAAAAACGTGTCAAGGGCTGGTGAGGACCTAAGGGAAGGAGAAGTGGTGATAAAAAAAGGAGAGATCATCCAACCCCACCATATCGCTTTGCTTACCGCGTCTGCCAATCTCAGGATTAAAGTTTTCAGAAAGCCGATCGTTGGTGTTATCTCAACGGGAAACGAGCTGGTTGATGCGGTTGATGCAGTTGAAGCCGGAAACCTCCAGGAGGGGAAGATCGTTGACACGAATAGATACATGCTAATGAACTTGGTGAGACAGTACAACGCCGAACCTATCGATTTTGGGATCGTCAGAGATGACCCAGAGAGCCTTAGAAATACTTTAATCTCCGCTCTGAAAAAGACGGACATTTTCATCTTTAGTGGGGCAACCTCAGTTGGAACAAAGGATCTTCTGCCGGAGATCATCAATGAATTCAGGGATGCAGAAGATGCGCCATTCATCCATGGCCTTGCGATAAAACCAGGAATGCCTGCCGGTATAACCTCGATTCGAGGAAAACCAGTTTTGCTCTTGCCCGGCTTTCCGGTAGCATCATATATAGCTTTCAACCTTCTTTTTCCAAAAATCGTTTTCAAGATGTATGGTATGGATTTCGAGGAGTTCTATCCTCCGGGAAGTATTTTAAAGGTCGTTGCCGGGATGAGGATTCCTTCAACTGCAGGAGTGAGAACTTTCACAAGGGCAATTCTGGAAAAGAAAGGAGATAGGCTCTTTGCATATCCCCTGAGAACATCCGGCTCGGGAATTCTGTCTTCGCTTTCGAAAGCTCATGGGATAATAGAGGTTATGGAGGATAAAGAAGGGGTAGAAGAGGGTGAGGAGGTAGAGATCAGGTTAATCAATTACTTTTTCGGGTGAAAAAGATGGAAAAGATGGAAAAGCGTAAAAAGGTGTTTAGGGATCTGATTTCTGTTGAGGATGCCATCTCTATTGTTGAGAATTTTCAACTAAAGCGTGAAACCGAAAAGATCAGTCTTGAGAATGCTCTGGCCAGAGTTGTTGCCAGAGATTACGAGGCTGAGATCGATGTGCCGCCATTCGACCGCTCTACGATGGATGGGTATGCTGTGGTGGCTGAAGATACATTCGAGGCTGATGAAGATTCACCTGTGAAGCTGAAGGTCAAGGGAAGGATTGGTGCAGGTGATTTTTCAGCATTGGAGGTTAAGAAAGGCGAATCGATTGAAATAGCAACCGGAGCACCAATTCCAAAGGGGGCGAATGCTATAGTGATGGAAGAGTACACCTCCGAAGATAACGGGTGGGTTAGCATTTTCAAAGCTGTCGCTCCTGGAGAGAACATAATGTTTGCTGGAGCCGACATCATGGCTGGAGAGATGATAGTGAGGGAGGGAACGGTTCTCTCGCCCAGAGAAATCGGCGTGCTGAGCGCTGTGGGAATACCTGAGGTTGAAGTCTACAGAAGGCCAAGGATTGCTGTCTTTTCGACGGGCAACGAGCTTGTTAAGCCGGGTGAAAGGCTTGGTAGCGGTAAAATTTACGATGTAAATTCCTATACCCTTATCAACTCGATAAGGGAAGATGGAGGCGAAGCGGTATTCCTTGGGATAGCCAGAGACAACGCTGGGGAAATAAGGGAGATGGTACAAAAGGCTTTGGACTTCGACATCATCATCTGCTCTGGTGGAACCTCCGCAGGGGCGGGAGATATGATATACAGAATACTCGATGAATGGGAGCCGGGAGTTCTCGCTCACGGCATATCGGTTCGCCCCGGAAAGCCAACTATAATAGCCTCACTGAACGGCAAACCAGCCTTTGGCCTCCCAGGAAATCCAACGTCTGCTTTGATGATCTACAAGATCTTCGTGAGTCCACTTATAAGGAGACTCTCTGGCTTGGGGAAAGGGAAAGGTTTGGAGATCGAAGCGAGGTTGTCGACCAAGGTTTTCTCCTCGCCGGGCAGAACAGAATTCCTGCCGGTAAATCTCGTGAGGGGCAAAGAGGGTTTTTCAGCCTATCCGGTTGCCGGACATTACTCTGGGGCGATAACATCACTCGCCGAGACGGATGGTCTTATTCAAATAGATTCGAACAAGGTAATAGCTGAGGAAGGAGAGAAGGTTGTAGTTCAGCTTTTCAGTGAGGAAATAAAGCCAGCAGACTTGATGGTGATAGGCAGTCACTGCATCGGGATAGATGTCATCTTCAAGTTGATGAGAGATAAAAACCCGGAGCTCAGATTTAAGATAATTAATGTGGGATCTTCTGGAGGAATTGCTGCTGTAAAGAGAGGCGAAGCCGACATAGCAGGTATACATCTGCTGGATGAGAGCGGAGAGTACAACATCCCCTATTTGAAAAAGTATGGAGTCAAAGACGCTGTCCTAGTTAAAGGTTATCTGAGGGATCAGGGAATCATCGTGGCAAAGGGAAATCCCCTTGGAATAAAGAGCGTAAGGGATATCGTTGAGAAAGGGGCTACAATCGTAAACAGAAACAGGGGTTCTGGAACAAGGATCCTCTTCGACATGTACCTGAAAGAAGTCGCTGAGGATATTGGTCAGGATTTCAAATCTTTAACTCAGTGCATAAAGGGTTACAACATCGAGGCCAAATCCCACACCTCCGTTGCAGTTGCGGTTCTGATGGGGAAGGCCGACGCCGGGATAGGCATAAGGACTGTGGCAGAAAGATATGGCTTGGACTTCATTCCGTTGAGAGGAGAGGAGTACGATTTCCTGATTCCAAAGGAAAGATTCGAGATGGAAAAAATTAAGGAGTTTTTGAATGTATTAAACTCGGAAACTTTCAGCAAGGCCCTTCCTGCAGGCTTAAAGGCGTATGAAAGAACCGGAGAGGTAATTGAACTTTAAATCGAGCTTTAAATCGAGCTTAGATGGAGATTTTATTTTTTTAGCAATTTTTTGAGAATCTAAGCTAAATTTTAAATATTTGGTAAAAGTCCTTTTATCTGGTGGTAGAATGGAAAAGAATTTGAAATTCAGCATGCTTCTGCCCTATCCCGCTCCAGAACCGATAGAAAGGCTATTCAGACTTGTTGAAAGGATGCAGAACTATCCCATCGATTCGATCTGGCTGCCAGATCATTTGCTGATGTATCCGAAGGGTTATTGTCCAGATGTGTGGAGCATTATCTCTGCTTTGGCTGTAAAAACCCACTAAAGCTTGGTACTGGGGTTACATGCCCGCATAGGAGGCATCCAGCCGTTTTTGCCCAGATGACTGCAACGATTGAACATCTTTCTACTGGGGGATTATCCGTAGGAATAGGGGCTGGAGAAGCGATGAACCTCGATCCCTTCGGCATAGAATGGAGAAAAAAGCCGGTAAAGAAAATGGTAGAGTTTATTGAAGTTTGCAGACTTCTATGGAACAGTGGAGAGGCAAGGAAGGTAAGCTACGAGGGCGAATTTTACAGGCTAGATAACGCCTATCTCCAGATAAAGCCAAATCGAAAGATTCCGTTTTATATCGGTGCAAACGGTAAGAGGACGAGGTTTATCGCAGGAATGATTGCTGAAGGATGGATCCCCATAGGGGAGAGCCCTAGAACGTATGCGAAGAATCTGGAGGATGTAAGGGAAGGGGCAAAGAAAGCAGGAAGAAGTATTGAGGAAATTGATAGAGCTTTGCAGATCTACACAGC